>CAIUDO010000124.1 GCA_903897935.1 uncultured Pseudomonadota bacterium | reverse complement strand
GGCGCCGGGACCGACGCGCGGGCGACGACCGGCGGCGCAGGCGCCGGCGTGGGCGCGGCGGGCAGCTCGTCTTCCTTACGACGAACGCGCCGAACGACGCGATCGCTGACCCGCTGGGTGGTCTGGTCGTCGACCACGGCACGAGCAGGCGCAGCGGGCGCGGGCCCCGGTGCAGGCGCAGGCGGATCAGCCGGGCGACGCCCCCGAGCCTCGGGAGCGCGTGGACCCGTCATCCGATCCAGGATGTCCTTCCTCGACATGCAGCCACCGTCCCGACCCGGGAGCCCCGGGAAGCCAACCACCGACGACTCGCCGGCCCAGCAGAGGTGGACGAGCGGCAGCCGAACCGACCGCGCTCCCTCGCCCACCCATCAAGCGCGCACCCTTAACCAAGGTCCGCGAGCCGCCGCAACTGCATCAAGAGGGGAGTTGCCGCCGGCCCCGCGCCCACGCCCACCGCCGCGCGCGGCCCGCGCCCGATCACGCGCCCCAAACCTTCGCGGTCCAGTGGGAGCACGAACACCGGAATGGCCCGCTCCTCCGTGCGCAGATCGCGCACGCTCCGCGGTGACGCGTCCGACGCGACCACGACCGCCCGCACCTGCCCCGCCTCCGCAGCGCGCGAGAGGGCGTCGTGACCAGAGGCCACGATCACGCCCGCGCGGGTCGCGACCCCGAGCGCCTCGATCGCGGCCTGCCCGACGACGAGCCGCACACGAGCCGGTATCTCGCCTGGATCAACCACCCGAAGGCGACGCTTCGCCCCACCGACGGCGCGCTCGACGCACGCAGCCCGGGGGTGCACCCACGCGCCGCGCCCGGGCAGCCGCCCGCGCAGGTCGACCGCGATCGTGCCGTCCGGAGCGGCGACGAGCCGAATCAGGTCGTCGCGGGCGCCGTGGACGCGGCAGCCGACGCAGGTGCGCTCGGGGAGCGCGTCCTCGCCGCTCGGCTCGTCGGACGACTCCTCCACGCGCGCCTCCGTTGGTTCACTCGGCCGAACGGTCCGAGCCACGACGACGGTTCGCCGCCTCTTCCATGATCATCCGCCCGACCAGCTCGTCGGCCTCGTCGATGACGAGCTGCGCGTCTTCGTCGCTGACCTCGAGGATGCTCGCGATGTCGGCGACCTCTGCGTCGGCGACCTCCTTCGCGGACTGGAAGCCGTTGCGAACGAGCACGTCGACGAGCTCCTCGTCGAGCGCCTCGATGCGCGACAGCTCGTTGACGGCGTTCTGCAGCATCTCGGCGTGGCGCTGCTCGGAGAAGATGTCGATCTTCCAGCCGGTCAACTGAGCCGCCAGCCGCACGTTCTGACCACGCCGGCCGATCGCCTTCGCGAGCTGGTCGTCGGGGACGATCAGCTCCATCGTGTGCGTGGCCTCGTCGATGTAGACGCGGCTCACGTGGGCGGGCGCGATCGCGTACACCACGAAGCGCGCCGGATCCGGGTGCCAGGGGATGATGTCGATCGCCTCGCCCCGAAGCTCAGCGACCACCGCCTGCACGCGGCTGCCCTTGAGCCCGACGCACGCGCCGACCGGATCCACGTCGCTGTCGCTCGACGACACCGCGATCTTGGCCCGGTGCCCCGGCTCGCGCGCGCACGCCTCGATGTGCACGATGCCCTCGTAGATCTCGGGCACCTCGTTCTCGAACAGCTTCTGCAGCAAGCCCGGATGGGTGCGCGACAACACGACCTGCGGCTGCCGGGTGGCGCGCGTGATGTCCAGTACGTAGGCCTGCACCCGGTCACCAGGGCGGTACGTCTCGGTTTGCACCTGCTCCTTACGGGGCAGGATCGCCTCCGCGCGGTTCAGGTCGACGATGACGTTGCCCTTCTCGAACCGCCGGACGATGCCCGCGATCAGCTCGCCCTTGCGGTCCTTGAACTCGTTGAACGTCTGCTCACGCTCGGCGTCGCGCAGCTTCTGCACGATGACCTGCTTGGCGATCTGCGCGGCGATACGCCCGAGATCGTGCACGTCGAGGATGATGCCGACCGAGTCGCCGACCTGGAAGCTCGGGTCGTGCGTGACCGCCTCTTCGAGCGAGATCTGCTTCTCTTGGTCGTCGACGACGTCGACGACCTCGCGATAGCGGATCATCTCGACCTCGCCGAGCTCGTCGTTGTAGTGCGACTCGATGTCGAGGTCTTCACCGTGCTTCTTGCGCGCCGCAGCCACCATCGCCTGCTCGATGATCTCGACCACGGTGTCGCGGGAGATCTTCTTCTCCTTCTGGATGGCTTCGACCAGGCGCTCGAGCTCACTCGTGATCATCGGTACCCTCACTTCGAACATCAGAACCGAACAGTGAACCGTACTCTTCGAGCGTGAGCACGAGGTGCGCACGCTCGACGTCTTCGACCGAGACGGGGCGGACTTCGTCGCCCACCTGGAAGTGCACGACGTCGCCCTCGGTGGGGCCGATCACGCCGGAGAACCGCCGCCGATCGATGCCCTCGACCAGCCGGACCTTGACCTTGAGGCCGAGGAAGCGCTGGAAGTCGGACAGGCGCTCGACGGGGCGCTCGATGCCCGGGCTCGACACCTCGAGGCGATACGCGGCGGCGATCGGATCCGCCTCGTCGAGCACGGGCCCGATGCGCCAGGTGGCGGCCGTGCACTCATCGATGCCGATGCCACCGGGCTTGTCGACGCTCACCCGCAACACCTGACCGCGCCCGTCGGCCGTCCACTCGACGGCGACGAGATCCAGCCCGAGCCGAGCGACCACCGGCTCGATCAGGGCGCGGACCTTCGTGCGGAGCGAGTGAGACGACACGCCACTTCCTTGGCCAGAAACGCGAAGGGGGCGGGTTCCCGAAGGAACCGCCCCCCGCAGATTGGGAGAACGTTTCGAGGCCCGTAACGCGAAGCACACCGATCCGGCAACCACGCCGTGACTCGACCCGTCGGCGCGGGCTCAGTCCAGGTGGGCCTTCGCTTCTTTCGCCGCGTCCGTCTTAGGATATCGGGCGACAACGTCTTCGTAGAACACCTTGGCGTTCTCCGCCTGACCGAGCTCCTCGAAGCACTCCCCTTGCCGCAGGATCGCCCACGCCGCCCAGTCCGACTTCTCGTGGTTGTCGACGACGAGCTGGAACGAACGCGCCGCGGTGCCCCACCGGCCATCGTTGAAGTGGGACTCCCCGATCCGGTACCGGACCTCAGCCGTCTCCGGCGCGCCGACGTGATCCCGCAGCGCCGCGTCGAGCACGGCCCGGGCGCCGTCGTTGTCGCCGGACTTCATCAGCTTCACCGCAAGGTCCAGCTTGCCGCCGATGTCCGCCGGGACGTCGACCGACTCGGCGGGCGACGCGGCCCCAGCGATGCCGAGGTCGGCGTCGGTCGGCATCGGCACGGGGCGGGCGCCGATCATGCGCTCGAGCTGCCCCAGCCGGAGCTCGGCGTGCAGCGCCCGCCGCTCGTAGGCCACCGCCTCCTGGTCGAGCCGGGCCGTGAGCGCCTCCACGTCGAAGTTCAGCTCCTCGATCTGACCACGAAGGCGGCCCATCTCGGCGTTGACCTCGGCGAGGCTATCGAGGCTGGTCGCCTGACTCGCGCCTTGCGTACGCGCGTACTCCTCGAGCTGCGCGACGCGGGCTTCTGCCTCGGTCATCGCCGCTTCGAGCTGCGCCACCCTCACCGACGCCACCGACACCTGGCGCGCGTACTCGGCGCTCACGGGGCCGTTCTGCGCGACCCAGCAGCCCGACAGCGTCGACACGGCCAACACGGGCGCGAGGGCCCGGCCCGCCGCCCGCGCGGCGACCCGGATCCAAGACGACACCGTGTCACTCCTTGGAGTAGATGTCGGCGCGACGGTTCTGCGAGTAGGCGGACTCACCGCCGCCCCGCGCCACCGGCCGCTCCTCACCGTACGACACGGTGGTGATGCGCGAGCCGGAGATGCCCTGGTTCTGCAGGTAGCTCTTCGCGCTCTGGGCACGACGGTTGCCGAGCGCGATGTTGTACTCGACGGTGCCGCGCTCGTCGCAGTGCCCCTCGATGCTGATCGGGGTCGTGCGCGCCTGCCAGCAGCCGACGTTCTTCGACAGCTCGGAGCTCGCGTCCGACCGGACGAACGACTGGTCGTAGTCGAAGTACACGCGCACGAAGTCGCAGCCGCCGGTGCTCTTGGCCTTGACCGTGAGGCCCGACCGCAGGGTGGCCTTGCCGCCCGACGGGGTCTCCACGATGACGTCGTACACGCCGGCGTCCATCGCGCCCGCGGTGACCTTGATCACGTTCATGCCCTCGAGCCGGATCTTCTGCTGCTCGACGCCACCGAACCACACCCGCGACCCTTCGGTGAAGCCCGCGCCGTACACGGACGCGCCGAACGCTTCGCCGGCGGTGACGGTGCTCGGCTCGACCGAGACGATCTGCATGATGAGCGGCGGCGGCGCCGGGGGGGGCCCGTCGACCGCGGTCGGCTTCTTGCACGCCGACGACATCAAGACCAAGCCAACGCCGAACGCGGTGAGCAGGCGGGAAGAAACTGCCATGGGATGCGCTCCTGATGGGAGTGTGCGAAGGACGAACAACGAACGGGCGCAGCGATTATTACGCCGCCGCCCGATGTCAAGGCGATGCAAGGGGGCCCATGCGCGACGCCAGTACCGCCGCCGTCACGGTCGTTTTGGCGGCGGCGGTTGCGTGGCTGCTCGCTGGGGACGAGCGGGCGACGGCGGCGCACGCAGTGCCGGTCCTCCTGGTCTGGGGGGCGCTGACCTTGCCGCTCGCTCGTCGGTTATCGAGCGCAGCCTCGGTGCTCGGGGTGGCCCTCGTCGTCCGGGTCGTGCTCCTGGCCGCGGAGCCCCACCTCAGCGACGACTTCCACAGGTACCTGTGGGAGGGCAAGGCGGCGCTAAGTGGCTTCGATCCATGGTCCACGGCCCCCGCCGAGATCGTCGGGCTCGACGACACGCTGCGCGCGCGCGTGAACCACCCCGAGCTCGCGTCAGCGTACCCGCCCGCAGCCCTCGCCTGGTTCGTCCTGCTCAATTTACTTGGTGGCACCGAGGTCGTAGCGCGCGTCGCCGCGCTTCTCGCGGACGTCGGCGTGGTCGCCGTGTTGCTCCGCGCGCGCGCCGGTGGGGGCCGCGCCGCGGCGGTCTGGGCGGTGCACCCCTTGTGCGCCATTGAATCGGCGGTCTCCGCGCACCTCGAGGCTCCGGCCTTGCTTTGCTTCGCGCTGGCGATCGCGGCGGGGTCGACCGCGTCGGGAGGCGCGCTTTGGGCGACCGCGTCGTCGTTCAAGCTGCTCCCGGCGCTGATGGCGCCCGCGCTCCTGCGCACCCGAGCATCGGTGCTCGGCGCCGTTGGCGCTTCGGTTGTACTTCTCCTGTTTTCGTCGCGAATCGTCAGCGTCGCCGTGCCCGAGGGCCTGCTGGCCTACGGCCGGGCCTGGTCGTTCAACGGGGCGCTCTTCACGCCGGTCCACGCGATTCTTGGTGACTCGGCGCGGCCCCTCTTGATGCTCGCGGGCGCCGTCGTGGTCGGGTGGTGCGCGCTGAAGGTCCGCGATCCGCTGCGCGCGTGGCAGGTCGTCGCGGGCGCGTTCGTGCTGTTGTCCCCGACAGCGCACCCGTGGTACGCGCTTTGGGTGCTCTTACCCTCGCTCTGGCGCGGTAGGTCGGGCTGGGCGGTCGCGACGGTGCCGCTGCTCGGCAGCTACTGGGTGCTCGCGTCGTGGGACCCGGCGACCGGAGCGTGGACCGAGGCGCCGTGGTTGTGGCCGGCCACCTGGGGGGTCGCGCTTACGGCGCTGGTCGTGTTCGTGCGGGTGGACGCGCGTAAGGACGATGCGCCGAGCAACAACGAGCCGCCGGCCAGCATCGCCTCGAACGGCACCCACGCCCAACTGCCCGCGGCGAGCGACCGTACGAGGCCGACGACGGACCACGCGCCGACCGCGAGCTCGACTACGGCGACCGGATCGAACGGGACCGCGTAGGCCGACCGCGTCGCCGCGCCTCGTTTCGGGGTGCGTACGAACGACCCGACCGGGCCCGCCAGCCCCTCGATGACCGCGCGCGTCTGCGTCACCGCCATGCCGAGCCCCACCATCAGGACGATCGGCAGCTCGGCGAAGCGCCGGGCGCTCGCCGCCCCGGACCGCGCGACCGCGAGCGCGTAGAAGCTGCCCACCGCCGCGACCCCCCAGGTCCACGTCGCGACCTCGGCCGCCCACCCCGGGCCCGCGTCGGCCCCGACCAGCGGGCCAAGCAGCGCGAGCACCAGCACCAGCGGGTACGCGAGGTTGGCGCACAGGTGGGCCGTCGCCTCGATGCGTACCCGGAGCGGGGCGGGCGAACGCCAGATGCGACCGAGCAACTTACGCGCGGTCTGCATCGCGCCGCGCGCCCACCGCCGCTGCTGCGCCCGAAACGCCGGCATGGTCGACGGCAGCTCGGCCGGCACCACCACGTCGTCCCGGTAGACGAACCGCCAGCCAGCGAGCTGCGCTCGGTACGACAGGTCGAGGTCCTCGGTGAGGGTGTCGTCGTGCCAGCCGCCGGCCTGCTCGATCGCCTCACGGCGCCAGATGCCCGCGGTGCCGTTGAAGTTGAACCAGCACCCGGACCAGGCGCGTGCCGCGTGCTCTACGACGAAGTGGCCGTCGAGCAGGGTGGCCTGCGCACGGAGCAACCACGACGTTTCGGCGTCGAGGTGGCCCCAGCGCGCCTGCGCCATGCCGACGCCCGGATCGGCGAGCGACGGCACCATCCGCCGCAAGAAGTCGGGCTCGGGGACGAAGTCGGCGTCGAAGATCGCGATGAGCGGCGCGCTGGACCGCTGCAGGCCAACGCGGAGGGCGCCCGCCTTGAAGCCGACGCGGGCGGCGCGGCGGACGACCCCGATCGTCACGCCCGCGTCGCGCGCGCAAATGACCGCCGCGTCCACGATGCCGACCGTCTCGTCGTCCGAGTCGTCGAGCACCTGGATCTCGAGGAGATCCCTTGGCCAGTCGAGCGCCGCGCACGCCGCGATGACGCGCTCCGCGACGTGCCGTTCGTTGTAGATCGGGATCTGAACGAGGACAGGTCGCAGCGCGGCGAGCGGCCCGGGCAGCGCCGGGCGCCGCCGGGTGAGCAAGGTGGCGGCGTGCACCCACCGATGAGCGCCGAACGCCGACAACACGATGACGAGGAGGTACCAGCCCAGCACGCGCCCGACCTCCGGGTTGCGGGTGGGGTGCGCGGCGTCTAACATCAACCCGCTCGGTGGTTCGAGCGCCGTTCGGTACCTGTAGATCGCCCCCCCGTAGGTTTCTTCCGGGATTCAACTCCTCGCCGTGAAGTGCACGCCCTCATGCAGGGAAGCCAGAAGCGGCGACACCGAACCCCACCTTCAGACTGTTGGTGGGGGCGCTTGGCGAACGGCACGGCCAATCAGGCACCGGCCCCCGCGGTTCGCGGGGGCCGGCTCCTCCTTGGAACCCGCACCCGCCAACGAGGTCGGCTCGCCCATGTGGATCCTCATCACCCTCGTTGCCCGCGCCGACGACGCCGCGACGCCGGCCCCGCCTGCCGCCCCTGTCCCCGAGCCCGTCGCGACGGACGCCGAGCGCCTCACGCTCGCCCGTGTGCTGTTGGAGCAAGGCGACCTCGTCGGCGTGACGCTCCAGCTCGACGGCGTGCGCGCGTCCTCGGGCCCGGAAGCCGACGAAGCGGCGTACCTCCGTGGCGTCACCCTGCAGCGCGGCGGGTCCCACGCCGACGCGTTGCCGCTGTTCCTCGGCCTCGCATCGAACCCCGATGGCGCCCGCGCCGCCGACGCCCGGTTTCGGGCCGCCGATTGTTACGCTCGCACCGGAGATCCGGCGGCGGCCATCACCTACGTCGACGATCTGCCCCCGCTCGACGACCCGTCCGACGCCGCGCGCGTCACGCTAAGCGTCGCCGTGTGGACGCTCGACGCCGAGCTCGACGACCGCCGCCACAGGCGCGCCGCCGCGCGGCTGCTCGTTGACGTCCCGCCCGACCTCTCGTGGTACTCCGGGCGCCTCCAGGGCGCCCTCGCCCGCTCCTGGCTGGAAGAAGCGCGCGCCGCCGCCATCACGAGCGACAGCCGTAAAGGGGCGCGCAACCTGGCGAAGCGTGCCGCTGCGATCGACGCGGCCGAGGGCCACGTCGCCGCGGTGGCGCGCGCCGGACACCCGGAGTGGATCCTCCCCGCCTTGCTCGACTTGGGCCGGACCTACGAGCAGACCGGCGAGGAGCTGCTCGCGTTGCGCCCAGACGATGGGCCAGGCGCCGACCTGGTCACCGACCGCGTCGAGACGATCTGGACCAAGGCCCACCACCACTACGACGCCGGCGTCGACCTCGCGCTGCGCGTGCGGTGGGGCGAGACGCCTGACGTCGCCGCGCTGCGCTCCGCCCGCGACGCGCTCGAAGCACGCATCGACGGGCTCACGCGCTGACGACGATCAGTCCGCGCTCTTGAAGAACGTGGGAATGTCGTAGTCCTCGTAGAACCGGTCGATGCCGCTGTGCAGCTCGCGGCCCTTGCGGGTGCGCTGCCAACCGCCGGCCGCGCGCACGCGGTCGTTGACCGCGACCTCGATGTGGTGCGACTGCGGCTGGAGCATCTGCCGGGATTGCTCGAAGCCGGTCGCGATGACGGTGACCCGCGCCTCGTCTCCCATCGACTCGTCGACGACCCAACCCCAGATGACCTCCGCGTCTTCGTGGGCTTCTTCCTGGATCAGCGACGACGCCTCATGCATCTCGTACATGGTGAGGTTGGCGTTGCCGGTGATGTTGATCAGCACGCTGGTGGCGCCCACGATCGACACGTCGTCGAGCAGCGGCGAGCTGATGGCGCGCTGCGCCGCCTCGACCGTCTTGTGCTCGCCCGTGGCGGTGCCGACACCCATCAACGCGACGCCCTTGCCGCTCATGATGGTGCGCACGTCGGCGAAGTCCACGTTGACGACGCCCTGGAAGTTGATGAGGTCGCTCACGCCCTTGACCGCCTGCAACAGCACCTCGTCGGCCATGCGGAACGCGTCGCGCATGGTCGTCCGATCGCTCGCCATCGAGACGAGGCGCTGGTTCGGGATCGTGATCAGCGTGTCGACCGCTTCCTTCAGGCCGTCGATGCCCTCTTCGGCCTGCCGACGCCGCTTGCGCCCCTCGAAGAAGAAGGGACGCGTGACCACGGCCACCGTCAGCGCGCCGCACTCGCGCGCGACCTGCGCGATGATCGGCGCCGCGCCCGTGCCGGTGCCACCGCCCATGCCGCAGGTCACGAACACCATGTCGGCGCCGACGACGAGCTCCGCGATCCGGTCGCGATCCTCGAGCGCCGCCTCGCGGCCGACCTCGGGGTTGGCGCCGGCGCCGAGGCCCTTGGTGAGCTGCGTGCCGAGCTGGAACCGGCGCGGCGCGAGGCTGCGGCGGAGGTCCTGAGCGTCGGTGTTCATCGCGATGAACTCGACGCCGACGAGGCCCGACGCGATCATGGTGTTCACGGCGTTGCCGCCGCCACCGCCGACGCCGATCACCTTGATCCGGGCGCCCTGGGGGATGTCTTCTTCAACGATGTCGATCATGGGGACCTCCGGCGTTGCCGAGGCAAGGAGGGACAAGTGGGACGAGGGAGAGGTTGGAATCGAGAGAACTGAAGGATCAACCAGAAGAGAAGGAGGCACCCGCACCGGGTGCTCCGCCGAGATCGAGCGGGCGAACGATCGCGACACCCGCCGGCGCGACATCGACCAGGATTGGGCGATCCAGGCGGACCCCTTCGCGCGTGACGAGCGCTTCGAGCCGATCGACCTGACGCTCGATGTCGACGAACGCGAACTCGACCCGCGCGCCGCCGACGAGGCGCACCGAGAAGCCCCGCTGCGCGTCGACCACGATCTCCGACACCGCGCCCGGCGCCACGAGGCGGCGGCCGTTGATCTCGCCGAGCAAGCGGAGCGCCTCTTGCCCGGCGAGCCGCGGCAGGCTCGGGTGCGAGCGCGCGAGCTCGGGCCCGATCCCCGTGTTGACGGGGTAGTCGAGGTCGGACGGGTGCGCGCGCATGAACGGCAGCCCCGTCGCGTCGACATAGTACAGACCGGCCGCGGGATCGCCCTCGCGCGCCGGAGGCTGCGACAACAAGGCGATCGGCTCGTGCTCGACGACCCGCACGACCACCGTGGCCGGCGCGACGACCTCCGCCGACGCCTGCGCCACCCACGGGTGACGCTCGACGGCCCGCGCGACCGCCTCGACGTCTACCTCCCAGGTACGAGCTCCGTTGTGGAGATCGGACAGGTGACGCAACGACGCCACCGTCGCGCGATCTGCGCCTTCGAAGACGACGTGCTCCACCAACATCAGATCCGGCCGGAGGTCCGCGCAGCCGAGCGCCGAGCCGCACGAGACGACCAGCAACGCCCGCAGGACTGCGGACGACACGGACGACGACGAGCACGGGTGGACGCGGTGGGACACGGGGGTGGGCCGAGCAAGAGTGATGGAGGGACGGTCGGGGAGGACCACTTGGCGGGTAAGGGCATTCTTACCGGAGTTGGCCCTCGTGTTCAAGGTCTTGGAGGCATATTTTTTGCCCTCGCACGAACATGGCCGGACTCTGCAACCTCTCCCTGGGCTGGCGCCGGCCCGTTCGGCGGGGTCGAGCCAAAAACACAAGTTGAAAGCTACGCCTTCCGCGGATCTACCGCCGACGGTGGTGTCGTCCAACGAGGCGCGCCCGCGGGCGCTCCCGACGCGAGGGCCGGGTGCGGTCGAAAAGCCACCGCTCGTTGGACCCACGGGTTGGGTCGCCGCCAGAATGGTGTACGCTTCGCGACATGCGGTTGCGCAGGCGGGCTCGTCGTACCCACGCGCCTAGGGTTACGGCCGAATCTAGACTATCGCGGTGGCGCGCGGACGGCGGGCTCCTGGTCGGAGCGGCCGCGCCGCGCGTTGGGGCGTCCTGGCTGCTGGATCGGGTCGCGCGTGAGCTGCGCAACAAACAGGAGCCATTCGTCCGCATGGACGCCTGGCCGTTGCCCTTCGAGGGTGGGCGCCAGGCGCTCGCCGACCCGCGCGCGGGCGGCGGAGCCCAGGACATGCCCGACGGCCTCGGCTTCGACGACGCCGTCGCGTTCGTGGTGAGCCGCCTGCCCGCCCGGTTCGGCAACCAGCGGCCGCGCATGCTCGTCGACGGGCTCGAGCAGCTCGACGCGGGGTCGCGCAAGGTCGTCGAGCACCTCGCGATCGAGCGCACGGCAGACATCCTCGCGGTGGCGGCCGCCGCGCCGTCTTGGGCGGACGGCGTGGTCGAGGTCGGCCCGGTCGACGACCTGCCGAGGTGGCTGGCGGAGGTCCTGCGCGACCCCGCGATGGCCGCGCGCCTCGCGACGGAAGGCGTCGAGCGGTTCGGCGCGAACCCGGCCGCGGTGCTGGACTGGATCGAAGACGCGATGAGCGCGGGCACCCTGGTGCCGCACCCGTCGGCGTGGCGTCTGAACGGGCCGATGCCGGAGATCGCGCGGCGGCCGCCGGTCCCGGATGAGGCCCGCGGGCTCGCGACCGCGCTGAGGCTGTGGGGCGGCCCGATGCCGCTGGCCGCCCTGCTCGCCGCCGACGACGCCTCCGGAGACACGGGGGACTTCAACCAGCGCCTCGAGGCGCTCGTCGACGCCGACATCATCGAAATTCGCGACGATCACGCGATCGTCCGCGGGCCGGCAGCCCTGCGGCAGATCCGGCCCAGCAACGCGGTCGGTGTCGCGACGCGCCTGCTCACCGTGGCGCCCCCGTCGCCGCGGCGAACGGTGCTGTTGGCCGAGGCCGATGATCCCGCGCTCGTCCGCGCCGAGGGCCCATCGGCGGTCGCGGCGTTCGCCCTCACCGACGCGGAGCGCGCCGCCGACCTCGCCGGCATGATGGAGTCGACAGCCCCGGGCGCGCGGATCACCGCGGCGCGGGTGCGGGCGCTGCTGCGCGCGTCGGCGCCAGCCGCGGCGCTGGCGGCCGCGCACCACTCGTTGTCGGCGCGGGCCCGCACCCCCGACGACGCCGTCCTATTGGGCGAGATCGCCGCGATCAGCTTGGACCGGGGAGACCTGCCGCAAGCCGAGCGCGCGATCGAGTCGGGCCTGGAGCTGCTCGCTGGCGCCGCGCCCCCGCTGTCGCTGCTGTTCGCCGTCGGGCGACTGCACATGATCCAGCGGGATCCACGGGCCGTCATCGCCAGCGCCGGCCCCGCGCTGCGGGCGCCCCCGCCCCCTGAAGACGCCGATCTGTGGGGCCGGTTCGCGCTGCTCGTGCTCGAGGCGCTCGAGCGCATCGGATCCCCAGAGCAAGCGGCGGACCTGTTGGCCCACGTCAGCACGGACGCCGTGCGCGGGCCGGTGGGCGTGCGCCTCGCGACCGCGGCGGCGCGAGCGCTGGCCTCCCGCGGGGACCTCGACGGCGCGGCGCTCCGCCTCGACGACGCGGTGCGCGCGGCAGCGGCGATCGGATCCGGCACGAGCAGCCAAGACGCGGCGGCCGCGACCGCCGAGCTCCTCCACGAGCGCGCGGCGCTGCGCTCTCGGCTCGGGGACCGGCTCGAAGCGATGCGCGCGTGGCACGCGGCGGCACGGGCGTGGGAGCACGCCGGCGACGCGGACCGCGCCGCCGAGGCGAACCTCGCCCTCGCCGGCGTCCACCGCTCGCTCGGGTGGTTCGCCGAGGCCGACCGGCTGGCGAAGGTCGCGGCCGACCGCGGACGCACCCGCGAGCTCGTGACGCGCGCACGCACGGCGCACGCCCTGACCGCGGCCGACCGGGGCGCGTGGGCCGAGGCGTCCGAGGTCGCAGCCGCGTCGCGCCAGGCTGGTGATCCCGAAGCTAGCGTGTTGATCGCCCTGGCCGCCGCCCTCGACCGCGCCCCGGACGCCGCGACCCTCGCCGACGCCGCTCGCGCAGCGGCCGCTTCGCCGTCGCTGCGCGCGATCGCAGAAGTGGTCGGTCGCATCGCAGACCCGAGCCGCCGCGCGCCGCCGCTCCTCACGGTGCTCACCGACGCCGCGCGTACTGCGACCCTCGACGACATGGCCCGCCTGCGCCGCTTCGCCGCCGAGGCGGCCCACCGCGCAGGTGACCCGGGCGAGGCGGCCGCCCACATCGAGCAGGCGATGGCGCTCGCCGCCGAGTGCAACAACCTGACCGAGCTGCAAGCAGCCACCAAAGCGCACATCGAGCGGCGCGCGCCGGCGGCTCTGAGCCTCGCCGACGTCGTCGTGGAGGTGGGCCGGATCGGTCGCCTCCGCGGGCTGGACGGCCAGCTCGACGCGATCGCGGCGGGCGCGCTCCAGTTGACCCCGTACGAACGGGTCTTCATCATGCGCAGCGGATCACCCGGACAGCCGCCGGTCGCTCGAGCGGCCCGGACCCGGACGGGGGCGAACGCCGGCCACCCCCCGAAGTCCTTCATCACGCGCGTGCTGCGCGCGGGCGCGGTGATCCACGCGCCGCGCGTCGACGCACACCCGATCCTGGGCACCGACCCCGACCTTACCGCGGCGCACGCCGCGAGCGTGGTCGGCGTGCCGCTCCGGTCCCACGACACCGTCGTCGGGGTCCTGTACCTGCAATCTTCGATCAACATCGAGCCGGATCCGGTCATATTCAGCACGATCCGCGCGCTGGCCACGCTGGCCGAGTCCGCGTTCGACGCCAGCGCCGGCCTGAGCGGAGGCGCGACCGAAGCGGCCCGCTC
This sequence comes from uncultured Pseudomonadota bacterium, assembly GCA_903897935.1. Taxonomy (GTDB): domain Bacteria; phylum Myxococcota_A; class UBA796; order UBA796; genus CAIUDO01. The sequence goes on along the minus strand of CAIUDO010000124.1, from coordinate 4,000 downwards.
GTTGCGGGAGCCGCTCGGCGACATGCTGATCGCGACGAGCCAGCTGCGGGCGCTCGCAGCCGGGCGCCCGAGCGCGACGAAGACGCTCGACGGCATCACCGCGGCCACCCGTCACGTGCTCGACAGCGTGCGGCGCCTGTCCGCCGACGACGCACAGTCGGTGCGCGTCGACCTCGCACGCTTGACCCTCACCGTGGCCGTCGAGCTCGCGCCGTCCGCGGTCGAGCGCGGCGTGCGGATCGAGCTTCACCTCGCCCCTACCGCCGACATCGAGGGGGACCCGGCGCAGCTCGTGCACCTGTTGACGACGATCATCACGCACGCGGTCCGGTACACCGCGGCGGGAGACGTCGTGGAGGTGGCGTTGACCGCCGACAACGAGCGCGTGACCTGGACGGTACGTGATCGCGGGACGGCGGTGCCCGGCGCGGACCTGCCCGTCGTGTTCCAAGACCCCACCCCGCAAACCGGACCCGGCGGCGCCACCCGCAGCCCGCTCGCCGCCGCCGGCGCGGTCGCACGTCGGTTCGGAGGCTCCCTGGCCCTCGGTCAGCGGCCTGCGGGCGGCGCGGTCGTCAGGGTAGACTTCCCGCGCGTCCGAGAACCCTGAACGCGCCGCCGCGACGCGGGCCGACGAGGTGAACATGTCGTGGATGATCCTGATCGCCACCACCGCGAGCGCGCTCGACCTCGCGAGTGATCGCGTCGCGGTCGGGCTCCACTCGGACGGATCGCTCGTCAACGACCCCGAAGATCTCGGGCTCCTGTGGGATCAAGACGGCCCGGGCGGCGCCCCGGTCGGCGGCGACTTCTTGACGGCGGGGCGCGCGTTCGAGGTGTGGAGCGCGACCTGGACCGAAGGCGGGGTGGCGCGTACGGTCGCGTGCGGCGGCGACGAGGCCCCGTGCGCGGTAGAGATGGCGTGGGACAGCCCGGTCGACACCGCGTCGATGACGTGGGTGCACGGAGTCGGCGTCGCCAACGACGTGCAGTTCGACCTCTGGGTCGAGCTGCCGTGGGGCGAGGACCAATTCTGGATGACGATGCAGATCACGCCGCTCACCGCACCCATCGAAGGGCTCGCGGTCGCGCACGTGTTCGACCCCGACCAGGACTACGCGCGATGGGGCACCTACAACGCCACCTGTGAGGCGGGAGACGGCTGGGGCGTCGCCGGCTCGGCGAACGGCGGCGCCGCGCTCGCGCTCGCGACGATCGACGGCGAAGGCGGGCTCTGCTCGTGGTGCACCACCCCGTCGTCGGTGTTCGGCGGCAGCGCTGGCCCGTCGACGAGCGACACCCAGGTGGGCGTCGCGCGGGAGCTCGGCGACGTCGACCTGGTCGGGGTCACCGTCACCTGGGCGTGGGCGTTCTCGCTCGACCCAGACGCGGCGATCGACCTCGCGGAAGCGGGCGCGGCCGACGACGACCACGACCGCGACGGGTCACCCGTCGGCGAAGACTGCGACGACCGCGACGCCGACCGCGCACCGACCCTGCCCGAGGTCTCGGACGGCCTCGACAACGACTGCGACGGCGTGTCCGACGACGGCACCGCGGCGTTCGACGACGACGGCGACGGCTACACGGAGTCCGGCGGCGACTGCGACGACGCGGACCCCACGGTGTTCCCCGGCGCCGACCCACAAGACGGCGTCGCGGACGCCGACTGCGACGGCTATGCCGACGAAGCGCCGAGCGACACCGCCGACACCGGCGGCGCCGAAGACACCGGCGACACCGCCCCCACCGAAGACACCGAGCCGACGGAGGACACCGCCGTGACCGAGACCGATCCGACACCGCCCCCGGTCGAAGACACCGGCGCCGTCACGTTGTCCGGGAAGGGGTGCGGGTGCGCCTCGGGCGGCCCCGGCATCAACGGGCTCGGCCTGCTCGCGCTCGGCGCCGTCGTGGTCCTGCGCCGCCGCGCGGCCATCGGCGCCGCGTTGGTGCTGGTCGGCTGCGCCAAGGCCGAAGACACCGCGGCGCCGCCTGCCCCCACCGGGAGCGCCGACGCCGACGCCGACGCCGACGCCGACACCGACACCGACACCGACACCGACACCGACACCGACACGGACGGGCCGATCGGCGACCCGGTCACGGTGACGGTGACCGCCCGGACGGGGCTCGTGCTCGACCCGAAGCTCGACGGCGCCGCGCTCGACTTCGACGTCACCGCGGACGGCGCGGCGCCGTGCCTGTTCACGGTCACCGCGTCGGCTGCCTCGGGCCGCTCGACGGAGGTCGGGGTGGTCGACGGCGCCGGGTCGGTGCGGTGGTCGGGCCGCGACGCCGACGGCGTGCCGTTCGATCCCGGGCTCGTCACCGTGACCGCGACCGCGGCGTGCGGCGAGCAAACGGGCGTCGCGTCGGTCGAGGTCGCGATCGTGCGCCTCGGGCCGGTGCGCGTCGACTTCACCGGGCCGTCGGACGGCACCGGCGGCCACGTGCCCCTCGCGTACCACAAGAGCGACCTCATCACCCGCGACGTACAGCAGATCACCGTCCCGGAGTGGATGAACGACCGCGAGAACGCCTTCCAGACCTCCGCCCTCGACGACGACGACGGCGCGCCGCGCTCCGCCCCAGAGGCCTGGAGCAACCCCCACATGCCGCCGTGGCGCGCGCCCGACCTGCCCGAGCCCGGCCTCGGCAACCACAACGTGCCGGCGGGCTATGTCGCCGGGAGCACGCCGGTGCTCACGATCAGCCCCGGCGCGGTCGGCACGAGCGCGTGGTCGCGGGTCCCGGTCGACGCGGTACCCGCGGGCAGCCCCGAGCTGCGCCTCGTCAGCCCCGACCTGGCGGAGCCGGCCGCGTGGGCGCCGGGCGTCGACGTCACGGTGGCCGCGATGCCGTTGCCCGAGCGGGTCGGCAAGTTCGACCTGGTGATCACGTGGTCGTGGGAGGCGCGCGACGCCACCGGCGCCTGGGTGGCCATCCCCGGCGCGACGGTCACCAGCCACCCGACGTACCTCCTGGTGGATGAGCCCGTCCTCGTCGACCGGCCCGACAAGGGCTCGCCCGCCGTCCCGTGGATCGGCGTGCTCGACGACGTGGCCGAGGCGATCGACGGCCTGCCCCCTGACAAGTTCGCAGTGATGGACGCGCTGCGCACCCACATCCACTACGATCCGTACGTCGAGTACAACCCCGGCGACGGGGCGTACTCGGACTACAACGGCGCGTACATCTATTGGGACGAGATCTGGTTCCGGATGACCGAGTGGCTCGATCGCCACGACGGCGTCGACCTGTATTGCCACTCGGTCGCCTGCTTGTTGTCGTCGACCGCGGGCACGGTCGGCATCGACGCCCCGTACCAGACGATCGCGCCCGGCTCGGGCTCGTTCCGCACCAACCTCACCCAGGCCGCCGGCGACAGCGATTGGCTGCAGTGGACGTTCAACTCACACGGCATCACCGGCGTGTGGGACGCCGACGTGCTGTACGTATGGGACGCGGCGGTGAACCTCGACGCCGACGCCGAGCCGTGGGCCCAGCCGGTGACCGACCTCGAGCCGATGAGCATGACGTTCGACGACTACCTGGATCGACTCACCACGAACTCCATCGGCGTCGTCAACACCGGGCATTGCTACCTCGAGTAACCGACCCATGCACGACACCTCCCGTTACTCCTCGCCGCTGGTGGAGCGGTACGCCAGCCCCGAGATGGCGGCGTTGTTCTCCGACGACGTCCGCATCCGGACGTGGCGCCGCTTGTGGTTGGCGCTCGCCGAGTGTGAGCAGCAGCTCGGCTTGCCGATCCCCGACGAGGCGATCGCGGAGCTGCGCGAGCACCTCGACGACATCGACCACGCCGCGGCCGCCCGCTACGAGCGAGAGCTGCGCCACGACGTCATGGCGCACGTGCACGCGTTGGGCGACGTCGCGCCGCGCGCCCGCCCGTGGATCCACCTGGGCGCCACGTCGTGCTTCGTCGGCGACAACACCGACCTCATCACGCTGCGCGACGGGCTCGACCTGCTGC
>CAIUDO010000123.1 GCA_903897935.1 uncultured Pseudomonadota bacterium | reverse complement strand
GCCGCGGCACGCCAGCGGGGGCGCTCAGCCCTTGTAGTAAAAGACCTCGCGCACGATCTTGCCGTCGCGCCAGGTCTGAACGGCGACCTGGGTGCGCTGCATGCGGTTGCCCATGAACGTGAGGTCCATGTACATCTCGTAGGCGCTGTGGTCGCCGTCGACGATGACGGCGCCGATGCGGGCGTCGTGCCACTCCGCGTTGGCGGCGAAGTACGCCTCGTACTGACGGTTGGCGTCCTTGCCCACGCGGTCGCCGGCGGGGTCGGCGTTCTCGTTCATCACGACGTCGTCGGCGTAGTAGGTCTCGAAGACCTCCATCAGGCGCCCGGTGAGCAGGCCGTTGATGAGGTCGTTGAGGCGTTCGCGGTTGTCCATGGGATCCTCCTGCGGGCAGCGGGGCCCGGCCGCGTCTGGGTACGCTCGCCCGGACGCCGCGGGGAGCCCAGGCTACGGCACGCAGCGTTGCGATCCACGCAACGACGGGGCACTCCGGCGCGGGGAGGGCGTGATGATCCGCACCGCGTTGTCGATCGCTGGCTCGGACTCGGGAGGGGGCGCCGGGGTCCAGGCGGACCTGAAGACGTTCCTGGCGCACGGCGTGTACGGAATGACGGCGATCACGGCGATCACGGCGCAGAACACGCTTGGGGTCGACCGGGTAGACGCGTTGCCGCCCGAGGCGGTGTCGGCGCAGATCCGCTCGGTGCGGGCCGATCTGCCGGTGCACGCGGTGAAGATCGGCATGCTGGGCACGCGCGCGATCGTCGAGGCGGTCGCCGACGCGCTCGACGGGTTCGCCGGGCCGGTCGTGCTCGACCCGGTGTGTGTGTCGACGAGCGGGCACGCGCTGATCGACGACGACGCGTTGGACGCGCTACGAGCGCTCGCGCGCCGCGTCACGTTGGTGACGCCGAACCTGCCCGAGTACGCGCGGCTGGGCGGCGCGGCGTGGCTGGCGGGGGTCGGGGTGCCGGTGCTCGTCAAGGGTGGGCACGCCGACGGGCCCGTGGTGACGGACCGTCTTCATTGGCCGGGGGGGGCGGTCGCGCAGTGGGAGCACCCGCGGGTGGCGTCGCGCAACACGCACGGGACGGGGTGTACGTTGTCGTCGGCGATCGCGGCGCGGCTCGCGACGGGGGCGTCGCTCGAGGGGGCGGTCGCGGGCGCGCTCGACTGGCTGGCGGGGTTGGTGGCGGGGTCGGCGGGGCACACGCTGGGCGGCGGGCACGGGCCGCTGCTGCACGGGCTGCTCGAAGCTGACCGCTGAACGCACCGAGCCGGCCCACCGTTCTGCGCCTACCCCCACGCGTGCTCCGGCTGCGGCTGCCGCCCGTCCCCCACGTGGGGAACCGGACGCTGGCGATCGGGGTGCGGCGGTCCGACCCGCACGTGCCCATCCGCCGTCGTCACGACCACACCACCAGACCCCACCAGGGGGTCAAGACCCACCAGGGGTCAGGTCGATCACTTTCGTCCAGGCGCCTTCGGCGACGGAGCAACGCCGCGGATCCGGTCGTCGAGGCAGGTTTTCGAAAGTGATCGACCTGACCCCGATTCGGGGGGCGGGCGTGGATGGGCGAAGAACGCCCGGCCTCGGCGGTCCGCCTACGACGGCCGAATGTGATCGACCTGACCCGGGGCGGCTCAGACCCGGTCAGGCGTCGAGCTGCTCCGGCACCGCCGTCAGGAACGCCACCAACGCAGCAGGCGCCTCCCCCGCCGGGTACAGCCGCAGCGCGTGCTCCGGTGGACGGTTCGGCACCGCCAACACCGCCCGCAGCCACGGCGGCACGTCGCCCGACAACCACGCCGCCCCACGAGCCCCCCCGGGCGCCCGCACGCCACCCCGGCGACGCGCCGCCAACGTCGCCAACCACCCCACCGACCGCGCGATCGCCAACGCCGCCTCGTCCCGCCACGGCGCCAGCGGCGCGAGCGACCGCAGCGCCGGGTCCAGCGCCGCGTCCCCGTCGGCCCCACACAGCGCGTCGAACAGCTCGCCGATCTGCCCGGGTGTACCTGCGCACACCTGATCCTGTCCGACCAGCCAACGCCCCTGGTCGAGCACCGCGAAGAAGTCGTCGCGGCTGCCCAACGACCCCAGCGGCGCCCCGGCCATCGCGGCGTCCGACAACAACAACGCCGTCAGCACCTGCGACATCCCGAGGCTCGTCTTGAACGACGCCGACAACGCGCGCGGCACCGGCGCGCCCCCGCGCTGGTGGCTCCACACGACCGGCGCCGCCAGCCCCACCACCGCAGCGCACCACGCCGCGTGCACCGTGGGCGACGGCCCCGCCAGCGCCCGAGCCGTCGCCACCACCGACGGCCACGCCGCGCCGAGCTGGCGCAACGCGGACCGGTTCATCGGCAGCCCGCGCCGCGCGTCGTGGTACGGGCAGGCCACGATCTCGGTGGCGACGCCTTCGTAGAGGGGTGAGCCGACCTCGGCGACCGGGCGTCCGTCTTCGTCGAGCAGCGAGGACGCCGCGAACGTGACGAACGCGCCGCCGATCACGAAGACGCCGCCACGACCGGCGACCCGTCGCCCGACCCCGTCCACTCGAACGTCACTCGGTCCAGACCCGCCCACACCGACGCCTCGAGCGTGATCGGCTCGGCGCGTTGCTCCTTCGTGCGGGCGAATTCCCACGTGCCGACGAGCAGCTCCTCCCCCGCGCCCGCGACCGCGTAGCGAGGCATCGGGCCCATGCGGGAGAACGTCTGAACACGAGCCTCACGCGACAACACCGGCTCGAGGAAGGTGTCGACGCCCACCCGCGCCGACACGTTCGCCCCCGGCAACGTGCCGCGCGCCACCATCACGTCGACCGCGGCGTCGTCGAGGTTGCGCACGTGCAACGACACCAGGACCCGGTCGCCGTCGACCTCGACCGACCACCGGGGCGCGAGCTGCGGCGCAGCCGGTGCCGCCTCCGGGATCGACGCCACCTCCGAGGGCGCCGCCCCAAACGCCGACGACCCCAACAGCAGACCAGCGAACCCGAGCGCGCGAGCAGACATCAGGCACCTCCCGACGCTGCGGACACCGTAGCGCGGAGCCGGTTCCCCACCAAATTTTAGCGCGGCAAAGCGTCGCGGGGTGCGGCGCTGCGCACCGGATTGAGTTGGTTGACCCGATCGCGCCCCAACCGCTGCGACAACCCGCCGCGCGTCAGCGCCGCGCTCCGCCGGTACGAACGCCGCGCAAAGGAGCCCACCATGCGTCACCTCGTCGTCCTCGCCGCGCTCGTGCTCACCGTCGCCTGCGGCAAAGACGAAGAATCCGGCCACGATCACGAGCACACCGCGACCGAGCACCCGGCGCTCGACCTCACCGGCGACGCGACCGCCGGAGCCACCGTCTACGCCGACACCTGCGGCGCCTGTCACGGCGCGGACGGCACGGGCGGCATCGGGCCGTCGCTGGTCGAGCACGCCCCGATGCACTCCGACGAGGAGCTCGTCGCCACCATCGTGAACGGCACCGGCACGATGGAACCGGTCGCGTTGGAAGACCAGGAGATCGCCGACGTGCTCGCCTACATCCGCGCCACGTTCGGCTGATGGTTCGCGCCTGACCGGCCGCCGCCCGCGGGCTATCGAAGCGGCGGTGGAGGCGGGGTGACGCCTGGGACGCTGCTCGGCGACCGGTTCCGCGTGGAGGGAGTGCTCGGCCGCGGCGGCACCGCCACGGTGCTGCTCGTCACCGACCTGGTGCGTAACGAGCGCGTCGCGCTCAAGGTGCTGCACCCGCACCTCGCCGACGACCCGGTGATGCGGGACCGCCTCGTACGTGAGGTGCGCGCGGCCGCGGCCGTGCGGCACGACGGCGTACTGTCGGCGTTCGACGTGCACACGTTCGGCGGCACGCTGGCGCTCGCGATGCCGTACCACCCCGGCCACACGCTCACCGAGGAGGTCGCGGTGCGCGGGCCGTTGCCGGCCGACGAGATCGGCGCCCTCGCCGCCCGGCTCGCCGACGCGCTCGGCGCCGCCCACCGCGCCGGGGTGCTTCACCGCGACGTGACCCCCCACAACGTGATGGTCGGGGGCCCCGGTCCCGCGCTGACCGACTTCGGCCTCGCGCGCCTCGCCGCCTCCGGGACCACCACCACGTCGACGGGCGGGGCGATGGGCACCATCGGGTACGCGCCCCCGGAGGCGTACCGAGGCGGCTCCTTCGACCCCCGATCGGACCTGTACAGCCTCGGCGCGGTGCTCTGGTACGCCGCCACCGGGGCCGGGCCGTTCCAGCAGCCCACCGTCGCCGCGACCGTAGAGGCCCAGCTCGCGGGCCGGCGCGGCTCGCTGGCGGCGCTCCGGCCCGACCTCGATCCGCGCGTCGTCGCCCTGATCGATGCGCTGTTGCAGCAGGACCCCGGGGCGCGCCCAGCGACCGCCGGCGACGCGGCCCGCGTGCTGACCGAGCCCGCGCCGCGTGCACGAGGCCGTCAGGCGACGTCCGCGCGCGCGTCGTCGGGGCTCACGCTGCCCGCGGGCACCTACACCGTCGCGGTCGAACGGCGCGGGCCCGCGCGCGG
>CAIUDO010000122.1 GCA_903897935.1 uncultured Pseudomonadota bacterium | reverse complement strand
GTCGTTGCAGTCGGAGCCGTCGCTCACCTCCCCCGACGCCGGCGCGCACGCGGCGCGGGTGAGGTCGGGGTGGCCGAAGCCATCGGCGTCGCCGTCGACGTGCCACGCGGCGCGCGTGGCGAGGTCGAGCGAGGGGTCGGCGTCGTCGACGAGGGCGTCGCAGTCGTCGTCGTAGCCGTCGCAGACCTCGGTCGCGGCCGGGTTCACGGCGGGGTCGGCGTCGTCGCAGTCCGTGTCGTCGCCGACGGTGCCCGGGGGCGGCAAGCAGTCGCGCACCCACCGATCGGGGTCGCCCCACCCGTCGCCGTCGCCGTCCACATACCAAAGCGGCACTGTGGCCGGGTCGAGGCCCGGATCCGCGATGTCGACGAGGCCGTCGCAGTCGTCGTCGACGCCGTCGCACACCTCGATGGCGCCGGGGTGCACGGTCGGGTCGGCGTCGTCGCAGTCGGTGCCGACACCGACGCCGCCCGCGTCGGGCTCGCACGACAGCGTCGCGGCGTCAGGATCGCCGAACCCGTCACCGTCGGCGTCGGCGTACCAGGTCCCGTACGTGCCGGGGTCCACCGAGGCGTCGTCGTCGTCGACATACCCGTCACAGTCATCGTCGACGGTGTTGCAGATCTCCGTCGCGTACGGGTTGATCGCGGGGTCGGTGTCGTCGCAGTCGCGGTCGTTGCCCGACACGCCCGCGACGATCGTGCAGATCGCGACCGGGACGGTCGGATCGCCGAACCCGTCACCGTCCGCGTCGAGCCACGCCGGCGTGGTCTCCCCCGGGTCCAGCGACGGGTCGTCGTCGTCGACGAGGCCGTCGCAGTCGTCGTCGATGCGGTTGCAGACCTCGGGGGCGTCCGGGTTGACGGTGGAGTCCCCGTCGCGACAGTCGTCGCCACCCGCGAAGTCGGCGTCGTGGCCGTCGAAGTCGGCGTCGTAGTCGGAGTGTTCGTCGCAGTCCTGATCGACGCCGTCGTACCAGTGCTCGCTCGCCGCGGGGTTGATGGTCGGGTCGGTGTCGTCGCAGTCGTCGCCGCGGGTGGACCACCCGTCGGGCACGTCGCTGTGCCGCAAGCGCCCGCCCGCGGGGTCGCCGAAGCCGTCGCCGTCGTTGTCAGCGAACAGCAGGAGGGTCTCTCCGGACTCACAAACGAAGCGCTCGAGGTGGTCGCACGGCTCGTCGTTCCAGCCAAGGTCCGGGTGGAACCGGTTCAACAACGCACAGTCTTCGCCAGTGCCGTAGCCGTCATTGGGCTCTGCCACATACCAGTTCGTAAAGACGTCGGTCGAGCCGTCGAGCCACTCCCAGTCACCCTCCGACGTGCGATCATGGTACCCGATCCACCACTTCAGGGTGGACAACGCGTCGACCTGACCGTCGAGCCAGGTGTCCTCCTCGGACGAATACAGGGTGGTGAGCTGGTACCCGTAACGTGCACAGACGTCGGCAGCGTCGGGCCACGACCGCGCGGCGTTGACGAGCAGGTAGTTGTGGCCGCGGTACCACGCCGAGGTGAACGGGCAGACCGGCCCGTCGTCGTCGAGGCCGTCGCAGTCTTGATCGACCGCGTCGCACGTCTCGGTCGCGCCCGGGTGCACGCCCGGATCGCCGTCGTCACAGTCGGTGTCGTCGTCGACGTAGCCGGTCGGACGGTCGTCTTCGGGTGCGATGGTGTAGGCGTACGGGTCACCGTAGCCGTCGCCGTCCGCGTCGAGCGACCACCGGACGTCACCGGCAGACGCCGCAGCGACGAACAAGAAGTGCAGCATGGAGGACCTCGCCCGGCGGGAGTCTACACGCGCGGAGCCGCGGCCGCCGAAGTTGCGATAGAGCCTACGCATGACGCACACGCGCTCGGGTTCGATCCTGCTGTCCTTGCTCGCCGCCTGCGGCCCCACCGAGGGCGCTCCGTTCGCGCTCGAGTGCGGCCCCGTCCCGGAGTTCGGCCCGTGCGAAGGCCCCGATGGCATCGGGGTCTGCGCGATGGGGGCGTGCGTGCCGGTCCCCGCGTGCCCTGGCGACGGGTGCGGCGGCCCGACCGACCCGCTGGCCGACACCCAGCTCACGTTCTGCGTCGACGGCGGCGACGGTCAGGTCGCGTGCCCCGGCGCCGCGGCGGATCCGTCGTGCGCCGACACGCCGTACTGCGGTCAAGACGCCCAGTATGGCGACGACCTCGCCGGAGGGGCGCGGTTCGAGCGCGACGGCGACGAGCCGGTCGTGCACGACCTCGTGACCGGCCGCACCTGGGCGGGCTGCGCGCTCGGCCAGACCGGCCCCGACTGCGGCGGAGAGGCGCTCGTCACCGACTTCTACGAGGCGTCGGCCGCGTGCGAGGCCCTCGAGTACGGCGGCTACGACGACTGGGTCCTGCCCGACGCGTGGTCGATGCAGTCGATCGTCGACTACGCCGTCACCGGGCCCGCGTTCGACCTCGCAGCGTTCCCGGGCACCCCCAGCACGTTCGCCGAAGACTACGACGCGTGGTGGGAGGAGTGCGCGTGGACGTCGTCCACCTACGCCGGCGCCGACCAGGTCGGGTGGGTCGTGATGACGAACAGCGGTGACGTGTCGCAAGGGTCAGGGCTCACCTACCATTACAACGACCACGCCGCGGACGGGTGGGCGGGCTGCGCCGCGCGTTGCGTGCGGGAGCGCGCGCCGTCGTCGACCGCCCGGTTCATCCGCATCGAACCCGTCCCGCAGGAGCCGATCGTGGTGGATCGGATCGGCCCGCGGGTGTGGGCGGGGTGCGCGGTGGGCCAGGCAGGCGCCGCGTGCGACGGGCCCGCGACGATGCTCACGTGGGTCGACGCGCTCGCGGCGTGCGAAGGGCTCGTGTGGGCCGACCAGGACGACTGGCGCCTGCCCGACGTCAAGGAGCTGCTCAGC
>CAIUDO010000121.1 GCA_903897935.1 uncultured Pseudomonadota bacterium | reverse complement strand
GGCCCAGCTCGATGGGCGCTGGATGGTGCGGGTCTCGGTCGGGGCGCTCGGCACCGAGCGCGCGCACGTCGAGGCGCTGTGGGCGCTCATGCAGCGGGTCGTCGCGTGAGCGATGGGTCACCGTTCAAGGCGTTTCGAGCTGGCTTTGGCGTCCCATGGCTCGGGGCGCGCTGGATCGTCGCGCATCAAGAGGCGTGGCCGCTCGTCGCGGCGCCCGCCGCGCTGCACGCCGTGCTCGGCGCCGCCGTGCTGTGGCTGTGCTTCGTGGTGGTGCCCGCCTGGTTCCGGTCGGCGCTGCCCGCGCCCGAAGGCGCCTCGTACTTATTATGGTTGATCCCCTATCTCCTCCTGATCGCCGCGGTGCTGGTGGCCGGGCTCGTCGTGGTCTACGTGGTCGGCGGGCTCCTGCTGCTGCCGTTCGTCGACTTGTTGTCGCGGCAGGTCGAGCGGGTCGAGGTGGGCGGCGCGCCCGACGACGACGGCTGGCTCGACGTCGCCCGTGATCTCGCGCAGAGCGTCGCGCACTCGTTGATGGCCGCCGGTCTGTGGTTGGTCGGCAACCTGCTCCTCATGCTCCTCTACGCGGTGCCGGTGCTCGGCGAGCTGCTGCACATGGCCGGCGGGGCGATGCTGAGCGCGCTGCTGATCGCCCGCGAGCTCATCGACGCGCCGTTGTCGCGGAGGCGGCTCGGGTTCTGGGCGAAGCTGGCGGTCCTTCGGCGGCACCTCTGGTACTGGTGGGGCGCCGGCGCGGTCACGGGGCTGCTGCTGTTCGTGCCGTTCCTCAACCTCGTCGTGCTCCCTGCGGCGGTCGCTGGGGCCACCCTCGTGCACCTCCGGCACGAGTCGGGCCAAGCAAAGGGTTGAAGGCCGCCTACCCGCAGGATGCAACTCGGCGATCACGGTCGAGCGTTCGCGTCACTGCTCGCTCAGGCGTCGTCTCATCGTTGCGATCGTGACACCCGACCGCTACACTGGCCACGCCTGCAGGAGCCTGCTTGATCGCGCGCAACACGGGTCGCCCCTCCACCTTCGTCGCGCTCGGCGCGGTCCTGTTCGTGTCTGCCTGCGGAAAGGACGAACCGAAAGAGACGGGTGCACCTACCGAGACGGCTCCGCCGACGTCCGAGACCGAATCGGAGTCCGAGAGCGCGTACGTGTGGGACTGCGTGCTGGAGGCGAAGCCGGTGCCCGACTTCGGGCTCCAGGTCGGCTGCCGAGACGACTTCGACCTCTTGGCCGCCGACCCGCTCGACGCGTCCATCCCCGGCGCCCAGTCCAGCAAGACCGTCGTGGATCGCATCGACGGCGACGCGTTGTACTTCACCAACTCGGAGCTGTACCCGATCCACTACGACTTCGCGTCGCAGTTCCTGAGCGGCGACGGCCTCCCGATTGTGGCGGATCTCGGCACGTTCAACGCGACCGAGTATTACTCGCCGGATCGGCGGTTCGTGCTCGGCGCCGTCACGTGGTACGAAGAGCCCGGCGTGTTCGTCTACGAGATCGCCCCGTACGACACCGCGAGCGCCGACCTCATCACGCTCGCGTACGACAAGATCGTCGAGAACGCGTACTTCGGCGACGAGCTGTACTTTCACCCCACGTCCGAGGCCGTCGAGCTGGTCGCGCTCGACCTGCCCGATCACGTCAAGCAGATCTCCACCGAGGAGCTGTTCGCGGGCATCACGTACCAGCCGCTCAACCTCGGCTCGTCGATGGGGCAGCTCACGTTCCGCACCACCGAAGAGATCGAGAACTACGTCAACTATCGCGAGATCGTCGTCCTCGACGGCGTCCCGAACGACATCTCCGTCGTCGCCGGCACGATCACCGCCGAGTTCCAGACCCCGCTCGCCCACATCAACGTGCTCGCCCAGAACCGGGGCACGCCGAACATGGCGCTGCTCGGAGCGTTTGACGATCCGACGCTGCGCGCGCTCGAAGGGCGGTGGGTCGAGCTGACGGTCGACGCCCTCGAGTGGACCATCCGTGAGGTCACTGAAGGCGAAGCGGACGCGTGGTGGAAGTCACACGCGCCCGATCCGCTCGAGGTCATCCCGATGGACACCTCGGTCGAGGGCCTGTGGAGCTGCGAGGTCGTGGTCGACCCAGCGCTCTCGTTGGGCTCCGAGATCACGCGCAACGTGCCGATCTTCGGCGGAAAGGGCACGCACATGGCGGCCATGGTGCACCTCGGAGACGAGGTCACCACGCCCCCGTGCTTCCTCACGCCCATGCACTACTACGACCAGCACATGACCCAGAACGGGCTGTGGGATCGCTACGCCACCCTCACGATGGACCCGGGCTGGGGTGATCCGATCCAGCGCGCCGAGCTGTTGGAGGGCTTCCAAGACGAGATCCGTGACGCGCCCATCGACCCCGACTTCCTCGCCCTCGTGATGGACAAGATCGACGCCGAGTACGACCGGATCGACATGCGGTTCCGCTCGTCGACGAACGCGGAGGACCTCGGGGACTTCACCGGCGCCGGCTTGTACGAGAGCAAGACCGGCTCCTGGGACAGCGACGGAGACGACATCTCCGACGCGATCCGGGACGTCTGGGCGTCGTTGTGGGGCCCGCGCGCGTGGGAGGAGCGCGAGTATTGGGGCATCGAGCACACGCTCATCGGCATGGCGATGCTGTCGAACCCCCAGTACGAAGGCGAAGACGCCAACGGGGTCGCGGTCACGGGCAACATCTACGATCTGTCCGGGGTCGAGCCCGCGTTCTACATCAACGCCCAAAAGGGCGAGGCGTCGGTGGTCATCCCTGACGAAGGCGACACCACGGACCAGATCCTCTACTACTACAACCTCCCTGGCCGGCCGATCGTCTACATCGCGCACTCGAACCTCGTCGCGGAGGGGGAGACGGTGCTGACCGAGCCCCAGCTCTACGACCTGGGCATCGCGCTCGACGCGATCCACAACTACTTCTACCCGGTGTACGGCACCGCCGGCGGGTTCTACGCCATGGACACCGAGTGGAAGCTGGTCGACGGTCTGATCGAGATGAAACAAGCGAGGCCGTACCCCGGCTGG
>CAIUDO010000120.1 GCA_903897935.1 uncultured Pseudomonadota bacterium | reverse complement strand
GACGGTGACGACGACGACGAGTAGGCCACGCGCGGCGCGCTCAGCGGCGCGGTCCCGGGTCGGGGAAGCACGCGTCCAGCGCCTCGGCCAAGCGGACGGTGAACCACGCCCTGAACCGTGGATCCGTCGCCAGATCCTGGCGGACCTCGAGCTCGAGCGCGAGCGCATCGTGCGCCTCGGCGTGGTGTTGGGCGGCGTACATGAAGCCGCCCTTGCCCGACCACGGCTCGTTCTCTCGGGTGACGAGGCCGGTCTTGCGGAGCTCGTGGGTGAGGCGCGCGCCGGCGTCTTCGTCCCGGTCGAACAACACGCCGACGGCGACCTCCCGCGGCGTGCCTTCGTACTGTGGCGTGAAGGTGTGCATCGCGAACACCAGCCGCGGCGTATGTGTGGCCACCATCTGGGCGAGCGCGCGGTGATAGGGGAGATAGCAGCGCTCAATCCGCTCTTCGCGGTCCGCGGGGCTCACCCGCTGATTCAGCATCACCGGGGCCCCGTCGGCGACATCGCGCAGCAGGGTGGGGCTGTCGAGCGGTCGGTTCGGGTCGATCAGCAAACGACTGAAGGTAGAAGCCACCGCGGGTAAACCACGTAGGGACGCGAGCTCCCAGGTGAGCTGCTGTGCGCCGGGGTCGGACGCCCAGTGGGTGCCGAGCAACCGGTGGTCTTCGGTCGGCCACCGCCATGGGTCCGGGAGGTGCTCGCTGGCGTGATCGCAGGTCAGGACGATCGGCGCGGACGGGCGGCCGTGGGCGACGAGGAAGGGCTGAAAGGGCATGTCGGCGTCCTCAACGCGCGCATATCCGCCGTCGGGTGCGGTTGGCGGCGTGCGCGCGGTTACGTGGGGCCCATGTGGCTGCTCCTCGCGCTCGCCGGCTGTCCCGCGCCCGAACCCCTCCCGCCCGAACCTCCGGTGGAGGCCCCGAACGCTGCGCTGTCGACGCGGCTGATGCAGCGGACCACTGCGTATCGGGCGAGCCCCGATCCAGTGAGCTTGGAGGCGCTGCGCGCCGCGGTCGACGAGGCGATGGCCGTGCCGAACCCGGAGCCTGCGTTGGCGGCCGCCCTTGGAGATGCCCTCGCGAACGGGATGCTCCGCCCCGACCTGGGCCTGCCGGTGCTCGAGGCCGCGGGCGCCGCCGCGAGCCAGGAGGCGTTGTCCGACGCGATCCTGCGCGCGGACCTCACGCGCTGGGTCCGAGAGCGGGCTCCGGCCGATCTCGCGGTCGATCCCTTTCATCCTACGGTTCAGGTGCTGGCGCATCGCGCCCAGGTGGACCCGACCGTGCGCTCGACCGACGTTACGGACGCCTACAAGGCGGGCTCGCTGATCGACGAGGTCGTGATGCGCGCCTTGTACGAGGCGGATCTGCCGGTCCCGGGGATGGCGGCGATCACCGAGGTCATCGCGGTGCTCGTTCCGGGCTGGGACGTCGAGGTCGCAGTCGCGCGCGCGGCGCTGCCCTCCGATCCGGATCCGCTCGCTGCCAACGGCAGCCTGCCGTGCGACGGCGGGCGGCGCCGCCTCGACCGCTACTCGGACGACAACGACCGCTTCGCCCTGCGGCAGGTCGGCGAAGGCCTCGACCTGGTCCCGCCGATCCGCCTCGCGACGCTCGGGGTGCAGCTCGATCCCCCAGGGGGAGGGCGGATCTTGATCGGCATCGACCTGGAGCGTGTCGACGGGCGGCTCCGTTGGATTGGGTGCACGGACCTCGCGCGCTGCATGGCGCTCGCAGCGGCGGCCGACACGTTGGTGGAGCTGCAGCGCGCAGGCTTGCCGGCCGAGGAGGTCGAGCGGCAGGTGCGCGACCGCCACCGGGACGCGCTGGTGCGTGGCCGGTAACGAACGGGCGCGGTCAGGGCTCGCTGCCGATCGCGTACACCTTGAGCACGTTGGTCGTGCCGTGGTGGGGCGTTCGCCCGGCCAGCACGACGATCTCCTCACCCCGTCGCAGCAGGCCCTTCGACAACAACACGTGCTCGCCGGCCGCGATCAGCTCGTCCGTCGACCGCACGCGGGGCACAAGGAACGCCTCGACGCCCCAGACGAGCTGCAGGCGGTCGACCACGCGCGGGTCGGGGGTCAAGGCGAAGATGCGCCCGGGCAGGCGGGCCTTCGAGACCGCGATCGCCGACGCGCCCGACCACGTGAACACCACGAACGGGCGCTGGCCGTTCTTGCTCGCGAGCGTGGCGGCGCGGATGATCGAGTCGGTCGGCTCGGGCAGCCGGGGCAAGCGCTCCTCGGGCGTGCGGTGGAAGAACACTGAATTCTCGACCTCGTTGGCGATGCGGTCCATCGTTCGCACCGACTCGAGCGGGTACCGCCCGGTGGCCGTCTCCCCGCTGAGCATGACGGCGTCGGTGCCGTCGAGGATCGCGTTCGCGACGTCGGTCGTCTCTGCGCGGGTCGGGCGCGGGTTGCGCTCCATGCTGTCGAGCATCTGCGTCGCGGTGATGACGACCCGCCCGCGTCGGGACGCGCGCTCGATGATGTGCTTCTGGTAGACGGGCACCTTCTCGAGGCTCACCTCGACCCCGAGGTCGCCGCGGGCCACCATCACGGCCTCGGCGACGTCGAGGATCTCGTCGATGTTGTCGACGCCGTCCGGCTTCTCGATCTTGGCCACGATGGGGGTGTCGGCGCCGAGCCGCGTGAGCTCGTCGCGCAGCACCATCACGTCGGCGGCGGTGCGTACGAACGACAACGCGACCCAGTCCACGCCGACCTCGACCCCGACGACGACGTCCGCGAGGTCCTTCTCGGTCATCGACGGCACCGACATCCGCACGCCGGGCAGGTTGAGGCCCTTGTTCGACGTGAGGGTGCCGCCGACCTCCATTCGGATCAACACCTCGGGCACGGGCCCGGCGTGATCGACCCCCTCGACGACCCCGGACAGCAGCCCGTCGGCGAACAGCACGCGATCGCCGATCGTGACGTCTTTGGCCATCTCCGGGTACGTCGTCCCGACGCGCGGGGCGCCGTCCCGGCACACCAGCGTGTCGTCCATGACGACGGTGAGCAAGGACCCGTCGCGCAGCTCGAGCTGCCCCTCGACCTTGCCGATCCGGATCTTCGGGCCTTGCAGGTCGAGCAGGATGCCGACCGCGCGGTCGCGCCGCAGCGCGACCTTCCGCACCCGCGCGACTTGCCGGCGGATGCCCGCGTGGTCGGCGTGGGACCCGTTGATGCGAAAGCAGTCCGCCCCAGCGTCGATCAGCGCCTCGATCTGGGCCTCTTCCCACGACGCGGGACCGAGCGTGACGAGGATCTTGGAGCGAGTGGGTTGTCGCGGGCTGGTCGGCACGGGCACCTCGGGCGGGCTGTCATAGCGCGTCGCCGTCGGCGCCGAAGCGGGCGCCGGGCCGGCGGCGCGCGGTGGCGTCGATTCGGATACACGGGCGGCCACGCCCGAACCGGGCGATCGCGAGGCGTCCGTGACGAGAGGGACCTTGTTGCTCGGCTTGGTAGCGTGCACCCCCGGTTCGGAGGCGCCGCCACCGCCACCCGTCACCGAAGCCGGGCCGACCGCCGCAGACGCCGCGGCGTTCGTCGATCGAGCGAACGCCGAGCTGCTCACTGCGTGGCGCGCCGAGAGCGCGGCCGCGTGGGCCAACGCGACAGACCTCACGGACGAGCACGAGCGGGCAGCGTCGGCGGCGTCGGCGGCTTCGATGGCGACGCTCACGCGCTTGATCGACGAGTCGGTGCCGTACGCCACCGTGGTCGGCCTCGACGACGCGGTGGCGCGCCAACTGGCCCTGCTCCGGCTCGCGACGTCGTTGCCGGCACCGCGTGATCCGATGCGCCGCAACGATCTCGCCGACACCGCGGCGCGCCTCGAGAGCATGTACGGGAAGGGCAAGAGCTGCGACGCCAGCGGCGCGTGCCGGGACCTCGGCGACTTGGAGGCGGTGCTCGCCCGCGGCGGGTCACCCGAAGAGCAGCTGGACGCGTGGACGGCGTGGCACTCGGTCGCTCCGCCCATGAAGCCCCACTACGAGCGCCTGGTGACGCTGGCCAACGAAGGCGCGCGGGACATCGGCTACGCCGACGTCGGCGCGATGTGGCGGTCGGGCTACGACATGCCGCCGGAGGCGCTCGTCAACGAGGTGGATCGGCTGTGGGCCGATGTGCTGCCGCTCTACCAGAAGCTGCACTGCCACGCTCGGGCGCGCCTGAGCGCGAAGTACGGGCCCGACGTCGTGCCGCCCACCGGGCCGATCCCCGCTCACCTCACCGGCAACATGTGGGCGCAGTCCTGGGAGAACCTCTACCCGCTGCTCGAGCCGTACCCCGACGAGCCCTCCCTCGACGTCACCGCGGGTTTGCGCGCCAAGGGCGTCGACGAGCTCGGCATGGTGCGCATGGCCGAGGGCTTCTTCACGTCGATGGGCCTCGATCCGCTGCCCGCCACGTTCTACGAGCGGTCCATGTTCCTCAAGCCCGAAGGGAAGGAGGTCGTGTGCCACGCGAGCGCGTGGGACGTCCAGTGGAACGACGACCTGCGCATCAAGATGTGCATCAAGGTCGATCACGAGGACCTGGTCACGCTGCACCATGAGCTCGGTCACAACTATTATTTTCACTATTATAATAGTTTGCCGCCGTTGTTCCGGAGTGGCGCCAACGACGGGTTCCACGAGGGCGTCGGTGACGCGGTGGCGTTGTCGCTGACGCCGGGCCACCTCCAGAAGATGGGCCTGATCGGAGAGGTGTCGGCCGACGACCACGGCGTCGTGAACAAGCAGATGCAAGACGCGCTGGCGAAGATCGCGTTCCTTCCCTTTGGACGGCTCGTCGACCAGTGGCGGTGGGACGTGTTCGCCGGTCGGGTCGGCCCGGAGGCGTACACGGCCCGGTGGTGGGAGCTGCGGCGTGAGCTGCAGGGCGTCGCGGCGCCGACGCCGCGCAACGACGTCGAGCACTTCGACCCGGGTGCGAAGTACCATATTCCAGGTAATACACCGTATATGCGGTACTTCATGGCGCACGTTCTGCAGTTCCAGTTCCACGAGGCGATGTGTCGCGCGGCTGGCCACCAGGGCCCGTTGCACACGTGCAGCGTGTACGGGTCGGAGGAGGCCGGCGCGCGTCTGGCCGCGATGTTGTCGCGGGGCGCGTCCACGCCGTGGCAAGACACGCTCGAGCAGTTGACCGGCACCCGGCAGATGGACGCTCGGCCATTGCTCAACTACTTCGAGCCTTTGTCGAAGTACCTGGACGAGCAGAACCAGGGCCGCACGTGCGGATGGTGAGCGCGCGCCACGCGCCACGCGCTCGGCGCGCTTACGCGCACTTACCCGACGCTGGCATTCTCCTGTTCCAAGGGAGGGATCGCGCTGCAAATGCTTGCGTCGAGAAATTCGCTGCGCTATGCTTTTCCTGTCCACGGCAGTAGTTGACGTGGAGCAGCGGCGGCCGCATCGCGGTTCGCGTTTGCGACATCATTTGGCGGAGGGGTGTCTCATGAAGGTCGCGCTTCAGAACTTCTTGAACGATGAGGGCGGCGCCAGCGGCGTCGAGTACTCGCTGATCGCCATCACCATGATCGGGACGTGCTTCCTGTTCTTCTGGTGGTTCGGCGACGTCATGGTGTGGGGCTTCACCACGATGGCCGACTGCATCGCGGTCAGCTTCGAGGCGTCCTGCTACTCGGAGTCCTCGAACCGGGGCGTTCCGAACCGGTCGGGCGAGCCGATGTGGTTCCCGCACGAGTGATCGTGCTCGGGTGCTGATGAGGAACGGCCATGGGCACTGCCCATGGCCGTTCTTCGTTTTGGGGCATGTTCGCGAGGCGGTCGAGCTGCTTGACGCCTCGGACCGCGCTGGATCAGCCGACCGCGATCGATCCGGCGCCGAGCGCGGCGCGTAAGACGAGCGCGACCAGCTCCTCCGCGCCGGCGGTCTGCCCGAGCTCGAGCAGCATGTGCGCGTAGCCGAGCGCGTCGACCGCGGTGGCGAGGTCGTCTTCGACGAGGCCGATGGGGTGGTCCCACCAGCCAGAGCGGAACGTTGTGTCGGAGAGCACCCGGGCCGTGCCGACGACGTGCGCGAGGCAAGCCTCCGCGCCGTCGCACGAGAGCAGGTCCAGGGCGCTGTCGAGCCATCCGCGGGCGAGCTCGTGCATGTCCCCCTCCTTGTTCCGACTGACGAGCCGGTATCTTTCAGTTTACACGGAGCGGGCCTGGGTGGCCACCGGAATTTTTAGCTCCCTGCAAACGCCGGATCCGGCGCCCGGTCTGCAATCTCGCCGACGCCGTCGGTGTCACCGCCGCAGCAGGGCCGAGAGGTGCGGTGCGAGGTCCGCTTCTCCCGGTGGCGGCGCGACGCGGCTGAACGTGTTGACCCACAGCACCGGCCCGGACCCGCCGCGAACCAGCGCGAGCGCCGCCCCGAACGATCGGGCGGTGTACGTCGGATCCACCTGCACCCCGAGCGCGCGCGCCGCCTCGATCGCGGCGTCGACGGAGGGGTGGGGGCGGCCGTAGCCGTCGAGCACCCACGACCGGTCCACGGTGAGCGTCGCCCCGGACGGCGCAGGGAGCCTCGCGCCGTGCCGACCCAGGCGCGCGCGGGCGCCCGAGGCCAGCACGCCCAGCCACACGCGCGCGAGCGGCATCCCGGAGACATCGACCGCGACGACGTTCGTGACGAGCCCGCCCAGGCGCGCGCCCTCCCACAAGCCCGCCGCCGTGCCCCCGCTGCCCGACGCGACGACGACGTGCGCGGGGCGCGGCAGCCGCCCCGCGCGGACCGCCTCGGCGATCTCGAGCCCAGCGCCGACCCACCCGACCGTCCCGTACGCGTTCGAGGCTCCGACCGGGATGACGTACATGCGCCCCCCAGCGCGGTGTACGTCTCGGAACGCGCGCGCGACCGCGCACGGGGCCGCCGCCGCGGCGGTCGGGTAGGCCACCGCCAGCGACGCCGTGCGCGCGAGGTTGGCCCGGGCGTGGGGCGTGTCGGCTTGCGGGAGTAGCACCACGCGGGTGCGCACGCCGAGCGGGGCGGCGTGCACGGCGACCGCGATCGCGTGGTGCGACCCGGCGGCCCCGAACGTGAGGATGTCCGTAGCGCCGCGTGCGCGCGCCCGCGCGAGCAGCACCTCGAGCTTGCGCAGCTTGTTACCGCCATACGACGGGGACACCGCGGACTCGTCGAACCCCCACAAGCCGGGCGCCAGCGGCACGATCGCGGTCGGCAGACGCCCCAACGGCGCGCGCGGCAGCACCAGCCCGGGCAGCGACGCGAGCCCGTCGAAGGCGTCAGGGCCGCTCGGCGAGCCGGATCCCACCGTGCATCCAGGAGCGGTCCGCCGCTTCGTGTTGTGGGAGGATCCGCCCGGGCACGATCTTGTCGACGAGCGCGACCGGCCAGGTGGGCTCCTCGTCGGTCGCAGCCCACCACAAGATGCGCGCCCGCGGCGCCCCGACGCGCGCGAACGTGGCCAACAGGCGCGGGCCGTCGGGCACGCCGCCCCAGCCGCCGGAGACGTGCAGGACCGTCCACGAGCCGGGGGGGGCGTCGGAGGCGACGGTGAGCGCGTCGGCGGGGGCGACGGTCACGCGGGCGAGCGCCTGGGCGAGCGCGGCGCGGTCGGCGAGCCACCACGGCGCGCGGGACATGGACGACCCCTCGAACCACCACGACACGAACGGGTTCTCGCGCGCGAGGTGGTGGTGCATCACGCGCTCGAACGTCGCGAGCGTGGCCCGGCCGGAGCGGGGCCACCACTTGTGCCAACGCCGCGTGATCGCGAGGATGAACCGGAGCCGCCACGCGGGCGTGCGGAGCGTGGCGAACGCGCGTCGTTGGTCCTCGAGGGTGGCCGCCCCCTGGATCGCGGACACGAGCGCCGGCTGGTCCCGCCGAAGCGCCTGGCCGAACGCCCGCAACGACGCGTCGAGCGCAGACGCGCCCCACAGGCCGACCCGCGCCGCTGACGCATGCTCATGCCAGGACGCCTTGGCTTCCGACGGCATCGCGCTCATCGCGCGCTCGAGGGCCGCGGACCGATCCCCGTCTTCGACGCCGATCAGCACCGGGAGGGCGTCGGGCGCGCTCTCGAGGCCGGCGCGGAGCAACACGACGCGGGCCCGCTCGATCGGATCAGGGTGGGCGAGCGTGACCTCGGCGCCCGCGAGCGCGTGCGCGATGGCGTCGTCGCAGCCGGCCGCCGCGACCAGCACGCGGTCCCCGGGCCGCGTTCGTAAGACGGAGACGGCGTGGCGGGCGTCTTCGGGTGCGTACCCGACGCGATGCGTGGCCTTCACTTCTTCTCCGACTCCTTGCCCTCGGCGATGCGGCGCAACGCCTCGTCTTCCGCCGAAGGGCCTGTCTTTTCGTTCTTCCGGCGGACACCGCTGTCGCCGAACGCGCTGTGATAAGAGACCGGGCGCGTGAAGTCCCGGACGCGCGCTTTGAGTCGTGCCAGCAGTCCCATGTTCCCCCCTGACTGCGGGCAGCGTATCCCCAACAGCCGCGTGCTCGTGGTAAATCCGCACATCAGCGCGTATGCTGGCCAACACGCGCTCGCGCGGAGGCACGTTCATGGTTCTCGTCTACGCGCTGTTGGGCCTCGCCGCACCCGCCTTCGGCGCAACGATCAACGTGGGGCCCGCTCGGGCGTACACCACCATCGACGCGGCCGTCGCCGCGGCGGTCGACGGCGACGTCGTGCTCGTCGACCCGGGCACGTACGCGGAGGACTTCGACGTGGTCGGCAAGTCCATCACGGTGATGGGCTCGGGCGGCTCGGCGGCGACCATCGTATCGGGCGGCGCGGCGTCGGAGGTCGTGCGGCTCAACGGCGGCGACACCCGGACGGTCACCCTGCAGGGCCTCACGTTGCGCTCCGACGGCTCGGCGAACCGCGCGCTCCGCGTGATGAGCGGCCTCACGGTGTACGGTGACGACCTCGTGCTCGAGGGCGGCGGCGGCGTCGAGGGCGCGGGCATGCGGGTCGCCGACGCGTCCGTCGTGTTCTTGACCGACTCCGTGTTCCGAGACAACGCTGGGACCGGCGAAGGCGGACACGCGGTCGTCGAGGGCGGCGCGGTCGTGACGTTGGACGGGGTGACCTTCGAGGCGACCGCGATGGTCGACGGCGGCGCCCTGTTGGTCGACGCCGCCGACGTGATGCTGATCGGCGGCACGTTCAGCGGCTCGGACGCGACGGGGGGCGTAGGCGGCGCGGTGGTGGTGCGCGCGGGGTCCGTGCTCACGGTCGAGGGCACGACGTTCGAGGGCAACCACGCGGCGGACGACGGCGGCGCCATCCACGTCGCCGACTCCGAGCTCGTGGTGCGCGACGCCGTCTTCCGCGCCAATAACGCCAAGAAGGGCGGGGCGATCTACTCGGACACCAGCTCCGAGATCTGGGTCGAAGACACGGTGTTCGACGGCAACGAGGGCACCGACGACGGTGGCGCGCTCTACATCGTCGGGGCGAGCGCGTTCAGCGTCACCGGCGGCACGTTCGATGGGAACGTGACGAACGGCAGCGGCGGCGGCATGTACGCGCGCGACGTGGAGGTCGCGGTGACCTCCGCCTCCTTCGTCGCGAACGCGGCGAACCTCGGCGGGGGCCTCTACTTTGACGCGGCCTTGCCCCTCACGTTGGACGGCGCGAGCTTCACCGGCAACGACGGCGACGGCGACGGCGGCGGCGTCTACGTGCTGCAGGGCGGCGCGGTCCTCATCGAGGGGTCGACCTTCAGCGACAACACCACGAGAGGGAAGGGGGGCGGCGCGTTCGTCCAGGCCTTCGCGTCGGCGTCGCTGGTGCGCTCGTTGTGGTGCGACAACGTGGCGACCACCGGCGGGAGCCGCGGCGCTGCCGTGCACCTCACCGATGCCCCGACGTCGGACGTCTACGTCGCGGGCAACCTGTTCGTGGAGAACGACTCGGCCGGGAAGGGCGGCGGGCTGCGGATCTACGACGTCGCGGACGCCGTCGTGCACAACAACTCGTTCGTGGGCAACGAGGCGGGCAGCGACGGCGCCGGGTTCTTCGGCGAGAGGCTCACGCCGGACTTCCGCAACAACCTGGTCGTGTACGGCACGGGCGGTGGCGGCGCGCGCTTCACGAGCTACGGCGTCGTAGCGTCGCTTCAGTACAACGGCTGGTTCTCCAACGCCGGCGGCGACGTCGTCGCTGGCCCCGCGATCGACGGCGCCACCAGCGTCCTGGTCGATCCCGAGCTGTCGTCGTGGACGAGCAACGGCGACTGCACCGACGACGAGCTGTTCCCGGCGCCGGGCAGCCCGCTCGTCGACGCGGGTGACCCCTCGATCCTCGACCTGGACGGCTCGCGCTCCGACGTCGGTGCGTTCGGCGGTCCGGACGCCTACCCGTCCAACGACAGCGACCGCGACGGGGTGGCCCCGCCGGCTGACTGCAACGACGCCGACGCCACCGTCTACCCGGGCGCGGCCGAGCTCTGCAACGGCAAGGACGATGACTGTGACGGATTCGTCGACAGCGACGACCCGGGCTTGTCGGGCGGCACGGTCTATTACGCGGACGACGACGGCGATGGGTACGGGGATCCTGGGTCGTCGCGGCGGGCGTGCAGCCTTCCGGTCGGGTACGTCGCCAACAACACCGACTGCGACGACGGCAGCGCCGCCGTCAGCCCCGGCGACACCGAGGTGTGCAACGGGATCGACGATGATTGCGACGGCCTGTCGGACGACGCCGATCCGAGCACGACCTCCGCCTCGAAGACCACGTTCTACCTCGATGGAGACGGTGACGGATACGGCGCCGCCGCGAGCACGCTCAAGGCGTGCGTGCTGCCGGTCGGGTACGCCGCAGCGGGCACGGACTGCAACGACGGCAACGCGGCGGTGAACCCAGGCGCGACCGAGGTCTGTGGCGGCAGCGACGAAGACTGCGACGGCCTGGTGGACGACGCTGATCCCACCACGAGCGCTGCCACGAAGACGACCTTCTACCTTGATGGAGACGGAGACGGGTACGGTGCTGCGGCGAGCACGACGCGCGCTTGCGTGCTCCCGGTCGGGTACGCGGCATCGAGCACGGACTGCAACGATTCCAGCGCCGCGATCAACCCCGGCGCCACCGAGGTGTGCGGGGGCGGCGACGAAGACTGCGACGCGCTCGTCGATGACGCCGATCCCAGCCGCAGCGTGGCGTCCGCGTCCACCTGGTACCTCGACGATGACGGGGACGGCTACGGGACCGCATCCGACACGGTCCGCGCGTGCGTGCTCCCGGCGGGCTACGACGGCGACGACGACGACTGCGACGACACCGACCCCGCGATCAACCCGAGCGCCGCCGAGGTGTGCGGGGGCACGGACGACGACTGCGACGGCCTCGTCGACGACGCCGACCCCTCTGTCGACGCCAGCACGGGCACCTACTACTACCGGGACGCCGACGAAGACGGCTT
>CAIUDO010000119.1 GCA_903897935.1 uncultured Pseudomonadota bacterium | reverse complement strand
TGTTCGCGACCGCCGCCGCCAACGCGACGCCACCCTGCGTGGCGGCGAGCTGTTCCGCCGCCCCGACCATCGCGTCGTCGAGGGTAGATTCCCCACAATCGACCTTTAGGGTCGCCGCGCGACGCTCCACCGCGTCGGCGACCAACTGTACGTCTTCCGTTGCGGGTTGGCCCGCCAACGAGGGCGCCGCGACGCAAACGAGCGCGCCCAGAGACATTGCCAGCGCAGCCCGGCGAGCCGTCATTCGAGGACCGTGGTGGTGTGCAGGGTTCGGGTGCGATCGCCGCGCCGCCACGTGACCTCTGCGGTCCACAAGCCGACCGGTCGCTCGCCGTCCGGCCATGACTTGGTGACGCGCCACACCTGCCGCGGGCGGGTGTTCGGCTGCACCACCTCGGACGACGTACGGGTGCCGTCTGGCGCCTTGAGGGTCACCTGCACCACGTCGCCTTCGATCGGGCGCCACAAGAACACGGCCAACACGAGCGCGTCCGTGCTCGCTGGCAGCACGGCGCGCCCGCTGTCGAGCGGCCACGTGATCGCGTCGGGGAGCGGCGCGACGTCGAACCCAGCCCACACGAGGGCGTCCATCTCGTGGGGCTCGGGCAGCGCGGCGCCCCACACCAGCGCGTTCTCCGCCGCGGAGCCGTCGTCGAGGTAGGCTCCGGCGAACGGGTCAACCACGCGGCCCTGGTGACGCACGGTCATGTGAACGTGCGGGTGGTCCGTCCAGCCCGACCAGCCGACCCGCCCCAGCGGCGCCCCGGGCGTGACCTCGTCGCCGTCGTGCACGATCACGCTGCCCCATCGCAGGTGGCAGAGCTGAACCTCCCATTCGTCGCCCGCGTCGATGACGACGCCGTTGCCGCACTTCTCATCACCGACTGCGATCTCTCCACCTGCGGCCAACTGGCCGTCCGGCACGTTGTTCCGCGTCCGCAAGACCGTTCCCGCGATCGGCGCCCGCACCCAGGTCGCGGCGGCCTGGCCGCTGTCCCGCACCGCGAGATCGGTGCCCTGGTGGCCGTCGTACGTGCTGTCGCCCCCGGAGGGGTCGCGGATGGCGGGGGTGGGGTCGACGTCGGGCCGGTTGCTGATCCAGCAGTCGACGCCGACCTCGCAGTCGATGGGGAGGGCCAGCGTTGGGGTCTCCGCGGTTCGGCCGCAGCCGATCAGCGCCGAGATGAGGGCGAGCACGAGCACCTCGCGTTCGCATCGTAACCGAATGCGTGCGTCCTCAGCCCCATATTCGTATCGCCTTGTCTACGGCTGCACCACCAAGTGCTGCGCCGACACGTCCCCGCCGGTCCTGCTCAACCGTAGCGCTCACCGACGCGGAGCTACGCGCGTACGTCGCCGGCCTGCGCGAGATCCTGGCCACCCGCCCGCTCGACGAGCGCCGCGCGTTCCTCACGGCGTGGATCAGCGACATCCGCGCCACCGGGCGCACCCTGGAGGTGACCTACACGCTGCCCGGCCAGGAGGGCAGGGAAGGGGACCCGGCGCTCGGCGTGGCCCTCGCGCGGGGCGCGGTCGCGGATGTGAACCGAATCAGACGAGTTCTTGCTACGGCTCGAAATGGTACCCCCGGCGGGG
>CAIUDO010000118.1 GCA_903897935.1 uncultured Pseudomonadota bacterium | reverse complement strand
TGAGGGTGCTGAGGTCGACGACCTGGTACGGGCCGCGACGACCCGACAAGTCGTGCACCGCGCGCGCGAGCAGCTCCTTGCCGGAGCCGGACTCCCCGAGCACCAGCACCGAGAGCGGGCTCGGCGCGAAGCGGACCGCGCGGGCCAACACCGCGGTCAACGCCGGGCTGGTGCCGCGGATGCGCGAGAACGCCGCGTGCGGCGGGCGCGGCACGCGCGGGCCGTCCTCGGACGGCGTCGGCAACGGCGCGATCAGGCCCTCCATGAGCCGCGATCGCAGCAGGTGTTGCTGATCCGCGTCGAGCTCACCGACCTCCTCGAACATCGTCCACCGGGCGGCGGCGCCGTGCGCCGTGTGTCCGCGTCGGAACTCGTTCATCGGACGACGCGCCAGCACCGCGTGCGCCCACCGCGCCAGGGTGCGCTTTCCGGTGCCGGGCGGGCCCGCGAGGTGGATCACCGACGCCGACCGACAGTGCGACAACAACCCGCGACGGAGCTCCCGCATCGACGGGTCCACCGCGACGAGGTGGAACCGGTCGATCGCGACGAGGCGCGCCGCCACCTCCGGACGCACCACCAGGCGCCGCGTGCCCGCCCGCAGCAGCAGCACCGACCGCTCCCGGCACCACTGGGCGATGCGCCGCATGTCGAGCGACTCCCAGCCCCGATCCAGGAACAACCAACCGCCTCCCGCGATCAGGCACGACTCCCGGATCGCCCCTTCGTCGTCACACTGCGACGGATCGAGGTGGACGAACGGCCGCCAGTCCGCCTGGGTCTCGAGCCACCCGCGGTACAGCCAACGCGCCAGCACCAACGCCGACACCTCCGCGGTCGCGTCGCCCAAGCGAGCGGTCTGGCTCACGAGCTGCGGAAGGTCCGCGGCGCCGGTCGTGATCATCGACCCGTACGCGTCGAGGAGCGCCGCGCGGACAGCAGCGTCGCCGTCCAGGGACGGATCTTCGGGCAGGGCCAGCGGGAAGTCTGCGCGCATTCAAGCTCCGGAACGAGCACGATGTGGAAACGGTGACCCAGCGCCGCCCACCGGCGACGCTCCCTCGATCAAAAAAACGATCGGGCCAGTGCGGAAGCGTCACTCTGTGCAAGCTGCGGGCCCGAGGGCGGACCGCTGCTGCTGCCGGTCGCTCGCGCGACCCATCGACCCTCGGGCCACGCGGCGACTCTCGGTCAGGGATCCACCTCCGGGAGCTCCCCCTGGTGGACGACGAAGCGGTATCCGGCCACGAGGTCGAACGTCTGCTCGGTGCCCCCGGCGTCCGGCCACGTCACCTTCGCGGTCGCCGTGCACGCAGAGCCGAGCCCGAAGTGCACGACCAGGTCGCTCTGGGTGCCGAAGATGCCGTGCCCGCCGTCGACCTGGCGGGTCTGCGTGACGCCGTCGGCGGTGACCTCGACGCGCGCTCCGATGGCGGAGCGGTTCGAGCCGTCGTCGCCGACGAGGCGGAGAGCCACCCAGTTCCCGTCGTCGCCGACCTTGTTCTCGAACATGCGCACGACGAAGGTGTCGTAGCAGTCGTAGTCGCAGCGGGCCGAGCTGTGACCGACCACGACGTCGAGGTCGCCGTCGCGGTCGAAGTCCGCCGCGACGACGCCGTGTGAGCGGGTGTGATCGATGCCGTCTTCCAGCGGCACCTCGACGAACTGACGCGGCGCGGTCTGGTGGTAGAGCAGCCCGCGCGACCCGAGGTAGTCCGACGACCCGATGTAGACGTCGGACCAACCGTCGTTGTCGAAGTCGAACACCCCCGCGGTCATGTCGCCGTCGTTCCAGTCGACCATCGTGTGGGTGCGCACGAGGCCCGTCACCTCGTTTCCGGGCCGGGTGAACGTGACGTCTTCGGTGCCGGCGTTGAACAGCAGCTCGGACGGGTCGCTCGACGTGCCCACGTCCCAATGGACGATCTCGGACGTGAGGAGATCGGTCCAACCGTCGTTGTCGACGTCCTCGCACACCGTGGTCCCGCTGTTGCCGCCCAACCGGAACGGCTCGCGGTCGTAGTCGTGGTCCCAGCGCAGGATGTCAGCGTCGGAGTTGCAGGCGGTCAGCGCCGGCGGCGGCACGCCCGCGCAGTCTTCTTCGTCCGGGTGAAGCTTGCAGAAGCAGCGCGCCGACTCGTTGTCCGACCAGTCGGTGCGGTGGTCGAACGCGTACCCGGAGTCGACGCTGCGGTTCACGAAGCTGCCGCCGTCGTTCTGCCAGAGGTGGTTGGGCGCGCGCCCGTACGACGAGGCGAGCAGCTCGGGCCACCCGTCGCGGTTGAGGTCACACGCCGCGCCGGCCCACGCCGACGAGTGCGCGCGGCCCGCGTTGAGCTCGGAGACGAGCAGCCAGTCGAGGGTCAACAAGCCGACGTCGTAGGTCTCTTCTTCGAAGTCGCCGGCGCCGTCGCCCCGGAACAGGCGGTCCTGCTGGTAGTAGTGAGTCGTCCACAGGTCGAGCTCGCCGTCGCGGTCGTAGTCGACGAACGTGACGCCGTACGCGTTGTCGTCGTCGTGGTTCCGCCAGTCCTGCGTGTCGGGCCCGAGCGAGAACGTGCCGTCGCCGTTGTTGAGCATCAGCTCGCTGTCCTCGACGCCGTCGACGCCGTCCGGGATGCCGGTGAACACGTCCAGATCGCCGTCGTTGTCGACGTCGCCGAACACGAGCGCGCTGCCGTCGCGACCGAGCGCGGGGTCGGTGCCGTTGCGGGCCGCCCACAGCCCCGACGCCTGCGTGACGTCTTCGAAGCTTCCGTTTCCCGTGTTGCGCAGCAGCCAGTTGGCGCGGACGCCGCCCTCGTTGAAGTCGTCGGCGCCGCTCTTACGAACGACGAGGTCGGTCCAGCCGTCGCCGTCGTAGTCGACCGCCGACATCCGCACGCCGTCCGGCGCGATGTCCGTCAGCCCCCACGCGTCGGTGACCTCGGAGAACGCGTCGACGCCCGGCGCCCACCGGGAGCCCTCGGTGCAGACCGGCTCCGGCAAGCCCGACGTGGTCACCGGCTCGGACCCGGGGAACGTCATCGAGGACGTGTCGAACGCGAACACCTGGATGGTGCGCGAGCAGCCCGCGCACCCGAGCAGCAGCACCACGCGCCCGAGCTTCACGACGCCTCCATGTCGACCGACAGGATACCAGCACGCCGCGGCCCCTGGTCGCGCACGAGGTGGATTGTGAAGCTCGGTCTCACGCTCGGCTACTCGGGCGCAGGTGTCGCGTTCGACTTCGGGCTCGTCCAGGAGGCCGAGCGGCTCGGGTACGACTCGGTGTGGACGGCGGAGGCGTGGGGCTCGGACGCGGTGAGCCCGCTCGCGTGGGCCGGCGCGCTGACCTCGCGCATTCGGCTCGGCACCGCGATCATGCAGCTGCCCGGGCGGTCGCCGGCGAACACCGCGATGACCGCGATGACCCTCGACGCGTTGTCCGGCGGCCGG
This sequence comes from uncultured Pseudomonadota bacterium, assembly GCA_903897935.1. Taxonomy (GTDB): domain Bacteria; phylum Myxococcota_A; class UBA796; order UBA796; genus CAIUDO01. Next base: position 2,222 of record CAIUDO010000118.1, on the reverse strand, counting down.
TTCATCCTCGGCCTCGGCACCTCGGGCCCGCAGGTCGTCGAGGGCTGGCACGGCGTCCCGTGGGACCGGCCGCTCGGCTGGATGCGTGAGTACATCACGATCGTGCGCGCCGTGCTCGCCCGCGAGGCGCCGCTCGTCTTCGAAGGGGAGCGCTACCAGGTCCCCTACCGCGGGCCGGGCTCGAAGGGCTACGGCAAGCCGCTCAAGAGCATCCTGCACGGCCGCAAGGACATCCCGATCTGGACCGGCGCGATGGCGCCCGGAGGGCAGGAGCTCGCCGGAGAGCTCGCGGACGGCGTGCTGCTCACCTGCATGCACCCCGAGCGGCACGACGTCGTCGGCGACCGCCTCGCGAAGGGCGCCGCGCGGTCGGGCCGTTCGCTCGACGGGTTCGAGGTGGCGCCCACCGTCGCCGTGACCGTCGGCGACGACCTCGAGCGCTGCCGAGCCCCGCTCCGCCAGCAGCTCTGCTTGTACATCGGCGGCATGGGCGCGAAGGACAAGAACTTCTACGCCGACTACGTCTCGGCGGTCGGCTTCCACGACGAGGTGGACCAGGTGCGCGCCGCCTGGTTCGGCGGCGACCGCGCCCGCGCGCTCGCGAGCGTCACCGACACGATGATCGACACCTTCTACCTGATCGGCCCGCCCGACCGGATCCGCGACCACTTCCAGCGGTGGAAGCAGAGCGCCGCCACCACGCTGGTCGTCGGCGCCGCGCAGCCGGAGGCGATCCGCCTGATCGCCGAGCTCAACGGCTGAGGGCCCGCCAGCTTCGGATCGGCTACGTTCCACCGCGCGGAGTACCCGGTTGTCCGAGTTGATCGGAGGCGGCAGGTATCGAATCGAGCAGGTCCTCGGCACCGGAGGCACCGCTACGGTCTACCGTTGCCTCGACACCAGGCTCGGCGTAAAGCGCGCGATCAAGCGCCTTCGCCCCGACGCCGTCCGCCGTGGCCTCGGGGGGCGACTGGAGACCGAGGCGCGCGCGATGGCGCGTGTTCGCCACCCCAACATCCTGGCGGTGCACGACGTCGGCGTCGATGACGGGCAGATCTACGTCGTGATGGAGCTCGCCGAGCGCGGGAGCGTCGCGGACCGCCTTCAGCGCGCCGGGCCGCTGGCGCCGCGGCAGGCGTGCGTGGTCGGGTGCGCCGTGTTGTCCGCGCTGGCCGAGGCGCACCGGCACGGCATCGTGCACCGCGACGTCAAGCCACAGAACATCGTGCTGACCGCGCTCGGCGTGCCGATGCTGATGGACTTCGGCATCGCGTCGGTCCCGGACGAAGCCACGTACGGCATGACGGCGACGGGCACGCAGCTCGGCACGCTCGCGTACATGTCGCCCGAGCAGCGCGTCGATCCCCGGCGCGTCGACGCCCGCAGCGACCTCTACGCGGCTGCGGCCACCCTGTGCGTGCTGCTGACCGTGCGCAACCCGGTCGACCTGCACTCGCTCGACGCCCAGCACGACCTGCTGCGCGGAGTGCCGCCCCCGATCGCGCGCGTGATCGCGAAGGGCGCTCGGTACCGGGCGGCCGACCGATACGCGACGGCCGACGAGATGCACGCCGCGCTGGTCGCGGCGATGGACGAGCTGCCCGCCGATCCGCCCGACACGCCCACGCTCGACGCGATCATCGAGGCGCCGCTGCCGGAGTCGCGCGCCGAGCCGACGGGCGACCCATCGGCGTGGTCCCGGTTCGACGCCTCGAGCTGGGCCGACTCCACGCCCGTCGCCTCGTCGACGAGCCCCTACCCGCAGGCCCCGTTCGATCGCACCGCCGCGCGCACCCGCGACGACGAAGGGCCGCTCGACATGCTCGACACCCCGAACCCGATCGAGTCGGTCCGGCTTCGCGACCTGCCCGAGGTGTCGGGGGCGCGGCCCGCGCAGCGGCGGAGCCTCGCGTGGGTCGTGCTGCCCGCGCTCGCCGTGATCGCCGGGGTGTCGTTGTGGTGGGGCATGCGGCCGGAGGCCGCTCCGGTCGAGGCGACGGACCCGACGGCGGTCGTCGCGGCCGCAACGGAGGACCCGACGCCAGTGGCGGCCGAGCTCGCGCCGCCGCTCGCAGACCCAGGCGCGGCCGACCCGGTCGACGTCATCACCGATCCGGTCGACGACGGGGTCGACGATCCGGTGGTCCCATCCCCGTCGCCGCCTCCGCGCCCGCGCGCGCCCGAGCCGGCCGCGGTGGCCAGCGCAGCGCCGCCCGAGGTCG
>CAIUDO010000117.1 GCA_903897935.1 uncultured Pseudomonadota bacterium | reverse complement strand
TGACCGCCGCGCCCGCCGCCGGTGCTCGTCGATGCACGCGTTGCGCGCGATGCCGAACACCCACGTCGAGAACGGCCGGCCATCTTCGAAGCGGTGCAGGTTGCGCAGCGCGCGCACGAGCGTGTCTTGCGCGACGTCACGCGCGTCTTCGTCGTTCGTCAACATTCGGCGAGCGAACCGGAACACCGGCCCCGACCACCGCCGGACGAGCGCCTCTTGGGCCCCGAGGTCACCCCCGCGGGCCCGCTCGATCAGCAGCTGCTCGTCGTCGTTGCCCTCGTGAAGTCGTAGCGCCAGCAGCGGGTCCTCCCCTGGGTCCGTGCGCCGTACGCCGACGACGCCCGCCTATTGCACGCATCGCGAGCACGCGCGCCGCCGGTCGACCGTGCTATCGTTCCTCCGAAGGCGTGTCCGAATGATGGACCGGGACTGGCGACTCCAGCGCTACCAGCACAAGGACTACACCGACCTGGTGGAGTTCCCGGTGGAGATCGTCGGCCGCGACGGGGCGGTGCGGCGTTACTCGTTCGAAGACTCCATTCGCCTGTACCAACGCCGCATCACGTTCGCTCCGCTGCGTTACCGCGACGCTCCGCTCGTCGACGCCGAGGTCCACCACTGCCGGTCGCGGATCGAGCAGCTTCGCCGCAGCTTCTTCTTCCGGCACGGCTGGGGTGCTGCCGACGGGTCGCCGCAGGACACCGAGCTGTTCGGGGAGCTCGCTGGCGAGATCGCGGCGTTCTTCTGTCGCGTCTTACGCACTGCAGGCCGACTCGACCTGTCCCTGGCCCCGGAGACCGGCGCCGAGGACCCCCAGCAGCAGTACCTGGTGCGGGTTCGTGCGAACAACGTCGGCCCGGAGCCGCTGCGGCTGTACGTGTTCCGGTTCGAAGGCACCGACCGGGATCGAGCTAGAGACCGCTTCTTTCGGACGCTACGCGGCGTCGACGACCCGCCGGACGAGCGCGACGAGCGGCTCGTGGCGTTCCACCACACCGCGGACTGCGGGCTGGTGTTGACCAGCGACGGGCCGTCTCCGCTGGTGCCCCCCGGTGAAGAAGACGCCGGGGAGCCGCCGCCGGACCCCTGGCACGCGGTGCTCAGCGAGGTCCGGGCGGGCGACCTCACCACTGCGCTCTCGTCGTGTCGGGCCCTCGTCCGCGACCAGCCGTGGCACCTCAAGTCGTATGTGCTGGGCGCCGCGATCGCGTCGCACCTCGAGCTGCCGTGGATCGCCGAGGACCTCGGCGCGCTCGGATCGAGGTACTTCCCAAACGACCCGATGTTGATGTTCCTCACCGGCTTGGCGCGAGCGCGCGCCGGTCGGTGCGGTGAGGCGGCCGCAGCCCTGGAGCGCGCCGTGGTGTTGGACCCGACGGCGGCGCACGTTGCGGTCGCGTTGGACCTCGCGCGCGCGGCGGCGGGCCAGCTGCCGAACACCGCCACGCACCGGGTCCGCGCGACCCTGCGCGCGCTCGGGGCGCTGCACGTAGGCATCTGGGCGGGCGTGGCGATCTGCGCAACGGTCGCCCTGTTTACGTGGTCGCCCGTCGTGGTCCAGTGCGCCGCCGCGTTGGCGGCCGCGGCGGTCGGGCAGCTCATCTGGACCCGGTGGTGGGCGCTGCGGGCGCTGCGCCGGCCTGGCTTCGACGAGGTCGCGCTCGCGCTCAGGCACGTGCGCGCGCTCGCCGCGACCAGCCCAAAGGCTAATTAGAGCGCCAACAAACCTCCCGTCGGCGGGCGGGCGGCCCGAGGACATCGTCGCTGCTCGCCGCGCGGATCAGCCGCGGCGCGCGTCCGCGATCTCCCACACGCGGCGCGCGACGAGCGGCACCAGCACCCCGACCGACCGCTCATCCGCCGACAACCCGGCGAGGTGCGTCGGGTCGGCGGCGAGGGCGCGTCCGACCGCCGCCGTCACGCCGCCGTCGTCGCCGGCACCCACCAACGACGCCGCCAACACCAGCTCCAGCGCACCGACCAGCTCGAGGTCCTCACCAGCGACAGCGAGCCCGCGCTGCGCGTACCCGCGCGCCTCCGGCATCTCCCCTGCGCGCGCTGCGATCTCGGCGAGGCGGAGCAACGCTTCGGGCTGCGCCGGATCGACCATCAGCGACCGCTCGTAGTGCTCGGCGGCCTTGGCCGGCCGGTTCAGGTGACGGTCGAGGACCATGCCCTTCGTCATGTAGGCCGCGATGACGTCGGCGGGCGCCGTCGCGTGGTAGATGACGTTGTTGTAGATGTTCAGGAGGTCGTACCAATCGCCACGATCCGCGAGCACGAGCGCGGTGCCGCGAAGCGCCGCGATGTGGTTCGGGTCGATCTGGAGCGCCTTGGCGAACCGCGCGTACGCCTTCTGCTGGTTGCCCAACGCGCGCTCGACCAGACCG
>CAIUDO010000116.1 GCA_903897935.1 uncultured Pseudomonadota bacterium | reverse complement strand
GCGGCCTCACGCGCTTCTTGCTCTTCGCCGAGCCACCCGAGCGCCGCCCGGTGCACCTCGACGTAGTACGACGCGAGCTGATGATCGAAGGGAATCGCCAAGGGTCGCGCTCCGCGCTGTCACTACGTGCGCCCGGGTCCCGCATTCCCGAGCCCGATTCCGTATGCGAGATCTCGTTGCAGCCCCCGCGCGCGCGGTTATTGAGCCGACGCTCACGAACCTTAGTAAGTGAGCACGCACTAACGAAGGTGACCGATGGGCCGACCGCGGCAAACGACCGACGACACGCTGCTCGCGACCGCGCGCGCGTGCGTGCTGGAGTTGGGACCGGCCGTCTCCACCGCCGTCATCGCGGACCGGGCCGGCGTCTCACAGGCCACCTTGTTCAAGCGCTTCGGCACGAAGGAGGACCTGCTCGTCGCGGCCCTCGCGCCGGGCGACCACCTCGCGTGGATCGAGACGCTGGAAGACGGCCCCGACGATCGCCCGTTGGAGCTGCAGCTTCGCGAGGTCGCCACCGAGATCTCCGACTTCTTCGAGGACTTCATGCCGTGCGCCGCGGCGCTGCGGGCCGCCGGCATCGACCTCGAGAAGGTCATGCGCAGCCACGAGGTGCCCCCCCCGATTCGGGCGCGTCGCGCGCTGTTGGGGTGGTTCCGCCGCGCGGCCGCCGCTGGTCGCATGCACCCCCAGGCGAACCCCGAGGCCGCCACCACCGCGCTGCTCGGCGGACTGCAGCACCAGATGTTCATGCGGCACCTCGCGACCAACCTGGCACCCGACCTGTTCACCCCGCACAGCCACGGCGACCTGGTCGACGTCTTGTGGCGCGGCATCGCTCCTCCGGAGGGCGCGTCGTGATCTCCTTGCTCTGGCTGCTCGTGCCCGCGGCGCTCGCGGGCGAAGCCGCCCCGCTCGACGGGGTGCAATGGTCCGTCCCGGCGACCGGGCCGGTCGCCTCGGCGCCGTGGTGGGCCGTGGTCGACCCCGGCCTGCAGCGGGCCGTCGAAGGCGCGCTCGACCGCAACGGCGACGTCGGGGCCGCGTCGGCGGCGGTGGCGTCGGCGCGGGCCGTCGCGGTGACGGGCTACGCGCCGCTGCTGCCGACCGTCTCCGCGGACGCGAGCGTGAACCGCCAGAACCTGAGCGGCGGCTTGTTCGCGTTGCTCGGGCAGAGCTCGGCGCCGCCGACCGGCACCACCGCCACGACCGCGACCGGGGCGCCCTCGGCCGGCGAGGCGTCGGTGGGGGTGATGACCACGGCGGTAGGCCAGCTCTCGGCGTCGTGGCTGATCGACCTGTTCGGCCGGCAGACGGCGACGTGGACGGCGCTGCGCCATCAAGCCGAGGCGTCCGAGGGGGACCACGCGTCGGCGGCCGCCAACCTCGCGCTCGCGGTCGCGATCGCGTGGCTCGACGTCGGCGCGGCGGAGGAGCGGCTTGTGCTCGCCCGCCAGCAGGCCACCAACGCCCAGAGCCTGCTCGACATCCTGGAGGAGCGGTACGCCCGCGGCGACGCCGACACGCTCGACGTGCTGCAGCAGCGCCAGGCCACCTCGGCGGCGCGCGCCGTGCTGCCGGCGTTGGAGCTCGGCCGCGACGTCGCCCGCCACCAGCTCGCGGTGCTCACCGGGCTCGCCCCGTCCCAGCTCACCGAGGCGCCCGCGGCGCTGCCCGCGCTGCCGGCACCTCCGGGGTTGGGCAGCCCGTCCGAGCTCGTGTGGGATCGCGCCGACCTGCGGGCCGCCGAGGCGCGCGCCGACGCGGCCCAGGCCCAGTCCACCGCGGCCGGCCTCGCGCTGCTTCCGACGGTCAGCGCGTCGGGCAACGTCGGGCGGACCGGCACGTTCGTCAAAGACGTCGACACGGACGAGCCGTGGGCGAACACGTGGTCGTACGGTGCGGTGGCGTCGTTGCCGCTGATCGGCGGCGGGCAACGCCTCGGAAACGTGGCCGCGGCGCGCGCGAACGCCTCCGGAGCCGACCTCCGCTTCGAACAACAGGCGCTCGCCGCGGTGGCGCAGGTCGAGGACGCCCTCGCCGCCGATCGCGCGCAGGGCGCGCTGGTCACCGAGTCCGAGGCGCAGCGGGACGCCGCGGTCCAGGCCTGGGAGGCCGCCCGCGCCCGCTACCTCGAGGGCTCGATCCCGTTCGTCACGGCGCTCGGAGCCTGGCAAGCCGCCACGGCCGCCGAGCTCGCGACCGTACAAGCGCGCCGCGATCAGCTCGCCGCGCGCCTTCAGCTCCACCACGTCCGCGGCGGTCCGTGGACGCGCGACCTCGATTGATCGTGAGGAACCCATGCGCCGCGTGTTGAAGTATGCGCTCCCACCCCTGTTCCTGGTCACCGGGCTGGTCTGCGCGGGCGTGTTGTTCGCGACGTCCGGCGGGGCCGAGAAGGCCGAGCAGCCGCCCTCCCCGTTGATCGTCGAGGTGACGCGGGTCGCGCCGGAGGCGATCCGCGCCCGCGTCGAAGGCAGCGGCATCGTCGAGGCGGCGCTGCGCGTCGAGATCGCGGCCGAGGTGGCCGGCCGGGTCGTCGAGGTGTCGCCGCGGCTCGTCCCGGGCGCCCAGGTGCGCGCCGGGGAGTCGCTCGCCCGCATCGACAGCCGCGACTACCAGGCGGGGGTGCAAGAGGCGAGCGCGCTCGTCCGCCAGCGGGAGCTCGAGCTCGAGCTCGAGCGCGGCCGTCAGGTGACCGCGGCGCGCGAGTGGGAGGTGCTCGGTGGGGGTCGCTCCGCGGCGGAGGCGCCGCTCGCGGTGCGGGCGCCCCACCTCGGGGTCGCCGAGGCGTCGCTGGAGGCGGCCCGGGGCGCGTTGGTGCGGGCGCAGGCTGGCCTCGCGCGCACCCGCGTCACCGCCCCCTTCGACGCCGTCGTGGTCCGGGAGACGGCCGATCCGGGCGACTGGGTCGGGCCCGGCACCCCGATCGCGGTGCTCGTCGGCCGCGACGAGGCCCGCGTCGCGCTGGGGGTGCCGGTCGACCGCCTGATTCAGCTCGATCAGGCCGAGGGATCCGTCGTGCAGGTCATCCAGGACCTGCCGGACGGCGGCTCGGTGGCGCGCGCCGGTCGTGTGCTCGGGGTCGCTGGCGAGCTCGACGCGCAGAGCCGCACCGCGACCATCGTGATCTCGATCCCCGATCCGTTCGGCGGCGACGGGCTGCCGCTCTACCCGGGCGCGTTCGTGCGGGCCGAGATCGAGGGTCGCACCATCCCTGACGCGTTCGTGGTGCCCCGCGACGCCGTACAAGACGGCGTGGTGTGGATCGCGGTCGACGGCGTCCTGCGGCGGCGCGCCGTCGAGATCGCGTGGCAAGACGCCGAGACCGCGGCGATCGTCTCCGGGTTGGCCGCGGGTGACGCCGTCGTCGTCACGCCGATGGCGGTGCCGGTCGACGGCATGCCGATCCAGGTCGTCTCCGAAGCACAGGCCCAGCGGTAGGAGGCCACGATGTCCGAGCCCAGCATCCCCATCGTGCCCCCGCGCGGACCGATCGCGTGGATGGCGAACAACCCGGTCGCCGGGAACCTCGCCATCGTGCTCATCCTCATCGGCGGCTTCATATCCGCCCTCCGAATCAAGCAGGAGGTGTTCCCGGAGTTCACGCTCGACGTCGTCACGGTCACCGTCGCCTACCCGGGCGCGAGCCCGTCCGAGGTCGAGCAGGGCATCGTGCTGGCGGTAGAAGAGGCGGTCCGAGGCGTCGACGGCGTCAAGCGGGTCACCAGCCGCGCGGCCGAGGGCGTCGGCACCGTCACCGTCGAGACGCTCATCGGGGCCAACCGCGAGAAGGTGCTCAACGACGTCAAGAACGAGGTCGACCGCATCACCACGCTGCCGCTCGACGCCGAGGAGCCGCAGGTCATCCTCGGCACGAACCGACAGCGCGTCATCTCGTTGGTCATCGCGGGGGATCACCCGCTCCAGACGCTCGACGCCATCGCCGAGCGTGCCCGCTCCGACTTGTTGGCGTCCAAAGCCGTCACCCAGGTCGAGGTGCAGGGCGTGCCCCCGCTCGAGGTCTCGGTCGAGGTGCCGCGCGAGACGCTCGACGCGTACGGCCTGACGCTGGAGCAGATCGCGGGTCAGATCCGCTTGTCGTCGCTCGAGCTGCCGGGCGGCGGCGTAGACACCACCGCAGGCGAGATCCTGGTGCGCATGGCGGATCGTCGCAAGACCGGCGAAGCGCTCGGCGACGTCGTCGTGCGCGGCACCAACGGGGGCGCGGTCGTCCGGCTGCGGGACATCGCGACGATCACCGACGGGTACGCCGACACGGACCAGGCTGCGTTCTACAACGGCCTGCCCGCGGTGCGCGTGACGGCGTTCCGGGTCGGCGAAGAGACGCCGATCGACGTCGCGGAGGCGGTGAAGGCGTACGTGCCGACCTTGCAGGCCGCCGTCGGCCCCGACACCACCATCGCGGTGTGGGACGACGACAGTCAGATCCTGCTCGACCGCATCGATCTGCTCGTCCGCAACGGGCAGATGGGCCTGATCCTCGTCGTGATCTCGCTCGCGCTGTTCCTCGAGCTGCGGCTCGCCTTGTGGGTGGCGTTCGGCATCCCGGTGTCGTTCTTGGGCGCGTTCATGCTGATGCCGGTGATGGGCGTGTCGATCAACATGATCTCGTTGTTCGCCTTGATCGTCACGCTCGGCATCGTGGTCGACGACGCGATCGTGATCGGCGAGCACACGTGGTTCAAGATGTCGCAGGGCATCCCGCCACTCCAGGCCGCGATCGAGGCCGGGCGCGAGATGACGGTGCCGGTCACGTTCTCGGTGCTCACGACGATGGCGGCGTTCGCCCCCCTGCTGTTCGTGCCGGGGTTCTCGGGGAAGATCTTCCGGATCATCCCGATGGTGGTCATCATCGTGCTGGCGGTGTCCCTCGCCGAGTCGTTCCTGACCCTCCCCGGCCACCTCGGGCACGGCAAGGCCCGCTCGGGCGGCTTCTGGGACGTGATCGACAAGCCGCGCGTGTGGGCGTCTGCGTGGCTGGAGCGGTTCAGCGACGGCCCGTTCCGCCGCTTGGTGCTGCTGGCGACCGAGCTGCGCTACGCCACGATGGCCGGGTCGCTGGCCGCGTTCATCGTCACCATCGGCGGGGTCGCGAGCGGGCTGGTGCCGTTCACGTTCTTCCCGTCGCTCGAAGGCGACGTCGCGACGGCGTCGATCCGCTTGCCGTACGGGGCGCCGTTGGAGGCGACGATCAAGGCCCGCGAGCAGCTCGAGGCGTCCGCGCGGGTGTCCCTGGACGCGCTCGGCCCATTGGCGCTCGTCGCGATGTTCACGTCGGTCGGCGAGGGGCCCGATCAGGGGTTCGGCGTGCGCGAGGTCTCCGGCAACCTCGCCACGGTCGAGGTGCAGTTCGTCCCGACCGACCAACGCGCGTTCACCGCCGCCGACTTCGTCGCGCGGTGGATCGCGGAGACGCCGCCGATCCCGGGCGCCGAGTCCGTCGTCATCACGAGCTCGTTCGGTCCGGGCGGCGGCGCCGACGTGGCGCTGCAGCTCGCGCACACCGACCCGGAGCGCCTCGCCGCAGCGTCGGACGAGCTGGTGCGCGTGATGCGCAGCTACCCGTCGATCACCAACGTACAGAGCACGTTCTCCGGGGGCAAACCGCAGATCGACCTCTCGTTGTTGCCGGGCGCGACCACGTTGGGACTGACGTCCGAGGGGGTCGCACGGCAGGTGCGGTCCGCGTTCTTCGGCGCCGAGGCGGTGCGTGAGCAGCGCGACCGCAACGAGCTGAAGGTGATGGTGCGGCTGCCCGAGGCGCAGCGCGCGTCGGCGGAGGACATCGCGGACCTGCGCATCCGGGCGGGCGCGTCGGGGTCGGTGGCGCTCGGTGAGGTCGCCAAGGTGACGCCGAACCGAGCGCCCACGGTCATCAACCGCGAGGACGGCCGTCGGATCGTGACGGTGTCGGCCGAGAACGCGCCCGGGGTGAAGTCGGTCCAGGACGTGGTGACGGCGCTACAGGAGACGGATCTGCCCGCGATGATGGCCCGCGATCCGGGCCTCACGTGGAGCGCCGCGGGCGACCAGCGCGAGCAGGCGGAGACGTTCGGGAGCTTGGGCCCCAATTTCCTAATCGCGATGTTCGCGATCTACGGCCTGCTCGCGGTGCCGTTCAAGTCGTACACGCAGCCGATCATCATCATGCTGGCGATCCCGCTCGGGTTCGTCGCCGCGGTCGCAGGTCACGTGCTGCTCGGCTACGAGCTGTCGATCATCAGCATGTTCGGCGTCATCGCGCTGGCGGGCGTCGCGGTGAACGACTCCATCGTGCTGATCGACACCGCGAACACGTTCCGCGCCGAGGGCATGGGTCCGTTCGAGGCGGTCACGCAGGCGTCGATCCGCCGCCTGCGGCCGATCATGCTCACGTCGCTGACGACGTTCTTGGGGCTCGCGCCGATGATCTTCGAGACGTCGGTGCAGGCCCGGTTCTTGATCCCGATGGCGATCAGCCTCGGGTTCGGGGTGCTCGGAACCACGCTGGTCGCGTTGTTCGTGGTGCCCGCGGTGTACATGGCGCTCGAGGACGTGCACCGGCTGTACCGGTGGGCGTTCAGCGGGCCGGAGCCGGCCCCCGTCGAGACGAGCTGAGCGTCACAATCCGCAGGTGACCAGCAGGCGCTCTAGGTTACGCGCCCGCTGGCGCGCCGGGCCGTCGCCGATCAGCGTCTTCGTCAGCGCGGCGGTCTGCTCGGCGTCGTTCCAGGTGCCGCTGTCCGAGTCGTCGACGATCGTCGCGCGCACCGCCACGAAGCGCTCCCCCAGGATGACGACGCTCTGGGCGCCGCTCGGCGCCGTGTAGCGCTGCGTCTGGTACGACGCGATGTCAGGGATACCCGGGTAACCGGCCACGCTGGTCACCCCGACAGCCACTTGCAACATGCCCGGCGCGAGCTGCTCCGCGGTGAGGTCGAGCGACAGCTCCTCCTCCCCGTACATCATCAAGAACGCGGCGCGCTCGCCGATCGGGGCCACCAGCGTAGGCTGGGCGACCAACGAAGCCGACGGCCCGACGACGGCCGAGACCGCGAGCGGCAGCGCGTCGCGGCCCAGCAGCGCCGGCGGCCGGCACGAGGCCGCGCGGTCGAGCAGGCCGATGGCGTCGGCGTCTCCGTCGATCACGACCACATCGTATCGAATCGCGGGCGTGCCGGCGGCGGCGACGAGCGGCAACAACCAACCGAGCATGGGACCTCCAATTCGAGCGCGTCGCCGTATACTACCACGCGGGGCCCCCATACATCCCGCGGCGGGCCAGGAGCAGCCATGACTACGTTCGAGGACCGAGCCACCGCCGCGCTGCTCGGGCTCGCGCTCGGCGACGCCTACGGCCGGACGCTCGAATTCGAGCGGGGCGCCGCGGTGCGCGCCGCCCCCGCCGGCCCCGGATTCGACTTTATGTGGACCGACGACACCCACATGTCGCTCTACCTGGCCGAGGCGGTCCTGGACGTCGCCGGTCCGCTCGACGACGACGCGTTCGGCGCGCGCGTCGGCGCGCGGTTCAGCACCTGGCTCGACGACCCGCTCACCCCGTCGACGGCCCCGGGCGGGACCTGCATCGAGGGCGTGCGCGCGTGGCGCCAGACCCGGAGCTGGCGCACCAGCGGCGTCCGGCGCTCCGACGGGTGCGGCGCCGTGATGCGCGTCTGCCCCCTCCCCGTCGTGTTCACCGGCGACGAGCTGATCCGGGCCGCCCGCGTCCAGGCCGCGCTCACGCACGCGCACCCGAACGCGCCGGAGACCGCCGCCGCCGCGTGTTGGATCCTGCGCGCGCTGCTCGACGGCCACCCGCTCGACGGCACCCTCGTGCGGGAGGCCGCGGACCGCTCCCGGCGCGGCGCCTGGACGGCGTCCGGGACGTCGGTGCCTGCCGCGCTCGACGCCGCGGTCGTCGTCGGGGGTCGTCACGAGGCCGAGTGGCTCGACGAGGGCGCGATCCCAGACGGTGACGGCGGGTGGCGCTCACCGAGCGCGCTCGGCCTGGCCTTGGCCGCCGCGTTGTGTTGGGGGCACGACGACGAGGGCCGCGTCACCCCCGCCACGTTCACGCGCGCGGTCGACAAGGCGGCGCGCATCGACGGTGACAGCGACAGCGTGGCGTGCCTGGCCGGGATGTTCCTCGGCGCCGAGGGGGGTCGGGCGGCGTTGCCGGCGGCGTGGCTCGCGGCGCTGCCGCAGCGCACCCACCTCGAAGACGTCGCCCGACGGCTCGTCGCGGCGGGCGGGGCGCGCTGACGTCACCGCGCGGGCCGTTGGTGTGCGCAGGTCGGCCGGTGCGCCAGCACCGTCGACGCTTCGGCGCCGCGTTTGCCGTGACCCACGTGGGTCGGCCGCCGACGCGGCTCCGGCGGGCCCACGCGCACCGAGCCGTCCGGGCGCTCCGCGTGCACCGCCCCGTCGTCGTCGACCTCGACCCGCAGGTAACCCTCGTGGATCAGGCGATGGTGGCACGCGCACAGGGTCAGGAGGTTTGTGGGGTCGTGGGACCCGTCAAGCGAGAACGGCTGGAGGTGGTGCAGGTGCAGCCAGAACCGGCCCGAGCACCCTGGGACCGCGCAGCGGCGACGATCGCGATCCAACACGATCGTCCGCACGCGCGAGGGGATCGTGCGCGCGGTGGCGCCGT
>CAIUDO010000115.1 GCA_903897935.1 uncultured Pseudomonadota bacterium | reverse complement strand
GAGGAGGAGGAGGGAGGAGGCGGAGGGAAAGCAAACGAAGGAGGGAGGAGATTTGTTTACCACGGGTCGGCCGCACGAGGCAAGCGCCGCCGCGATAGTCGTGGCGCCTCCGTGGGGACCGACCGTCGCAATGAGCCGTAGAATCCGCCGTCTTCGTGTTTCGCCCGCGGCTTCCAACGCGATCAGACGCGGTCATCCCTGGCTCTTGCGTGAGCCCGGCCTGGACGGACCGCCCGGCGCGCTCGTCGAGCTGGTCGACCGGCGCGACCAGCCGCTCTGCTGGGGGCTGACCGACGAGGGCGTGATCGCCGTTCGTGTGCTCGGTCACGGGACGGCGCCTGCGTCGTTCGACGCGTGGCTGAAGGGTCGGATCACCGCAGCGGCCCGGCTGCGGCGGGCCCTGCTCGGCGGCGACGACACCGACGCGTGGCGGCTCGTGTGCGGCGAAGGCGACGGTTTGTCCGGATTGATCGTCGATCGATACGGCGCGCTGGCCGTGCTCCGCTTGTACGGTGAGGCGTGGGCCCCGCACCTCGACGCGATCGTGGGGGCGCTGGTGGCGTTGCCCGAGATCACCTCGGTGTACCAGCGCTTCGGCGTCAAGCGGGTCGACGATCGCGAGGGCGGGCTCGCGCTCGCCGGCGCCGAGCCGGACGATCTGCTGGTGGTGCGCGAGCACGGCATGAAGATGATCGTTCGCCCGAAGAGCGGCCAGAAGACTGGGATGTTCCTAGATCAGCGAGAGCATCGCGCGCTCGTCCGCAAGCTGTCGCGCGGGCGGGACCGGGCGGCGAACCTGTTCGGGTACACGGGCGGGTTCTCGATCGCGGCGGTGCTCGGTGGCGCGCGGCGGGTGGTGACGGTTGACCAGGCGCCCGCGGCGTTGGCGGACGCGCGCGAGGTGTTCCGCCTCAACGGGGTCGATCCGGACCGCCACGGCTTCGAGCAGGCCGACGCGTTCGCCTGGCGCAGCGCGGCACCGCTCGATCTGCTGGTCGTCGACCCACCCACGCTGGCCCGCGACAAGAACGCGGTAGCAGCGGCTGTTTCGGCCTACCGGAACCTTCATCGCGCGCTCGGACCGTCGGTCGCGCCGGACGGCCTGCTCGTCAGCGCGTCGTGCACGGCGCGGGTCTCGGCCGACCGGTGGCTGGAGGCCGTCGCCGAGGGGCTCGGCCCCACCGGGCCGTGGTCACGGCTGTGGTCGAGCACCGAGCCGGTCGACCACCCGACGGACCTCGTGCACGTGGAGGGCCGCTACCTCAAGCTCGCTGTGCTCCACCGGCGCCCTCCCGCTTGACGAGCGGCGGTGCGGTGTGGCATGGAGCACGGGTCGGGTGGCGTCTCGCGCGTCGCCTCTTGCCTCGCAACGGGCCAATGCCCGTTTTTTCGGTTCAAACCATCATCATGGCGTTCTTCCGTCCAACACCACGCGCACCGGTGCGAGCGACCTGCCACGAACTGGCGGTCGTCCCGGCGTCGCGTCACAGGGCGCCTGATCCGGCCCCTCCCGACGCGTCGCGCGTCGGTGGGCCGCCTCATTGCGTTGGCTTGGCACGTGGAGAGGCCGGGGAGTTTCCTTCGTGCCGTCCGAGATCATCTGCAACACGACAGGGAAAGAGACGCGCGTAGCCGTTGTCGAGAACGGGCAGATCGTCGAGCTGCACTTCGACCGCGGCGACAACCGCGGCTTCGTCGGCAACGTCTACCTTGGGAAGGTCGTCCGCGTGCTGCCCGGCATGCAGGCGGCGTTCGTCGACGTCGGGTTGGAGCGGGCGGCGTTCTTGTACGTCGGCGACATCTACCCGGAGATGCTGCACATCAACGGCCCGGCGCACGTCGCGGAAGACGAGGTGCCGGAGGCGATCGACACCCCCGACGAAGACGGCCCGCGGGCCACGCCTCGCCCGGGCATGCCGCCGATCCAGGACCTGCTGAAGGAGGGCCAGGAGCTCGTGGTGCAGGTGTCGAAGGACCCCATCGGGGCCAAGGGCGCCCGCCTCACCACCCACGTCGCGCTCGCCGGCCGGTACCTCGTGTTCATGCCGACGGTCGAGCACGTCGGCATCTCGCGGCGCATCGAGAAAGAGAAGGAACGTCGCCGGTTGCGCGAGTTCGTTGAGAAGCACCGTCCGGCGGGCGCTGGGTTCATCGTGCGCACGGTCTGCGAAGGTCAGCCCAACGAGACGCTCAAGGCGGACATGGACTATCTGCAGCGCACCTGGGAGCGCATCGAGGCGGGGGCCAAGGAGCGCCGGGCGCCCGCGCTGCTGCACCAAGAGCACGGCCTCGTGGTGCGCGGCGTGCGCGACTTGTTCGACGGTGACGTCGAGCGGATGGTGCTCGACGATCGACGGCTCTACGAAGACGTGCGGAAGTTCATGGCCGACTTCATGCCCCGGTTCCGCGACCGGGTGCACCTGTACAAAGGCGCCGAGCCGATCTTCGACACCTACGGCGTCGAGTCCCAGATCAAGCGCAGCCTCGGCCGGAAGGTCTGGTTGAAGTCCGGTGGCTACCTCGTGATCGACCAGTCCGAGGCGTTGATGGCGATCGACGTGAACTCGGGCAAGTTCGTCGGCACCCACTCCCTCGAGGAGACCACGCTGCAGACCAACCTGGAGGCCGTGCACGAGGTCGTCTATCAACTTCGACTGCGCAACATCGGCGGCTTGATCGTCATCGACTTCATCGACATGGATCGTGAGGTCAACCGAGAGACCGTCTATCGAACGCTGGAGGAGGCGCTCAAGAAGGATCGCTCGCGGACGAACGCGCTCAAGATCAGCGAGCTCGGCTTGGTCGAGATGACCCGCAAGCGGGTGCAAGAGGGCCTCGACCGCTACCTGACCGAGCCCTGTCCGATCTGCGCGGGTGTCGGCACGGTGCGGTCGCGCCCCACGCTGTCGTTCGAGATCCTGCGGGAGATTCGCCGCGTGCACGCTCGATCGCCCGACGCGCCCGCGATCATCGTGAACACCACGCCCGATCTCGCCGACCTGATGTACGGCAATCAGTACGACGACCTGCTGGCCCTGGAGGCCGCGATCGGTCGTAAGATCGTCGTGCGGGCGCAGCCGCAGTTCCACCCCGAGCAATTCGAGATCTACGCGCGACCGTGAGCGCCGGCCCAGGAGCCCCATGACCGACTCCGAGCCCACGCTGCTGCCGGAGCCTCACCCACCGGGGGCGCGCTCGGGGGAGGAGTGGCTCGAAGGCACGGTCGAGCGGGTGTTGTGGGCGGCCGACGACGGCTCGTACGCGGTGGTCCGGGTCCGCACCACCGACGCTGCGGTCACGGTCGTCGGCCCGCTCGGAGGGTTGTCGGCGCTCGGTGAGGGTCAAGGCGGGTTCGTCGCGATCGAGGGTCGCTACGAGCAGCACGCCTTGCATGGCACACAGTTTCGTGCCACCGGGTGGTTGCCGGGTAGCCCGCGTACGCTCGCGGGGCTGGAGCTTTGGCTGGGTGCGGCCGGGATCCCCGGCGTTGGCGAGGGCATGGCCAGCAAGGTCATCAAGCACTTCGGCATGGACGCGCTGCGGGTGCTCGACAGCCAACCGTCCAGGTTGCGGCAGGTCAAGGGCTTGGGGCGGGCGCGCGCCGACGCGATCGCGGCGCGGTGGGCGGAGGACCGCGAAGGGCGTGCTGCTGCCGTCGCTTTGCGCGGTATGGGCCTCTCGGCCCGCCTCGTCGAGCGGGTGCGCAGCCGGTACGGGGGGCGGACCCAGTCGGTCGTCACCACCACGCCGTACCGGCTCGCCGAAGAGGTCGCGGGCATCGGCTTCCGCATCGCGGACGGGCTCGCGGCGGCGAACGGCATCGGCAAGGACGACCCAGCGCGGGCCCGCGCCGCGGTGGCGCACGTGCTCGGCGAAGCCGAGAACGACGGGCACTGCTTCTTGCCGCGCGCGGTGTTGGCGCGCCGGCTGACAGCGCTCGAGGTGCCCGAGGAGCGCGTCACCGCCGCGATCGCAGAGGCCGACCTCGGCGGTCGCGTCGTGGTCGAGCCCGCCCGCGACGCCGTGGTCGGCGATCTCGGCGCCCGGGTGCCTCACGACGAGGACCGGGTGTGGGGCGTGCGCCTGTACCGGGCCGAGGTCAACGTCGCGATGCACCTGCGCGCGCGCGTCGCGGCGGCGCGCCCGGTGCGGCCCGAGGAGGTCGCGTCGGCCGCGCGCTACGCCGGCGTCGTGCTGGATCCGCAACAACAGCGCGCGGTCGCGGCGGCGCTCGGCGGCGGGGTCGTCGTGGTCACCGGAGGTCCGGGCACCGGCAAGACCACCTTGGTCAAGGTGCTGCTCCGCGCCGCCGTCGAGCGCGGTGAGGCGTGGATGTTGGCGTCTCCGACGGGGCGGGCGTCCCGTCGGCTCGAGGAGGCGACGGGGCAGGAGGCCAAGACGCTGCACCGCCTGCTGGAGGTCAAGCCGGGGGAGGGCTTCGCGCGGGGCCCGGAGCGGCCGTTGGAGGGTGACGGGTTGGTCATCGACGAGGTCTCGATGGTCGACGTGTCGTTGTTGGAGGCCGTCATCGAGGCGCTGCCCGAGCCGCCGTTCTCGTTGGTGCTCGTCGGCGACGCCGATCAGCTCCCGTCGGTGGGGCCGGGGCAGGTGCTGCGGGACCTGATCACCAGCGGCGTCATCCCGGTCGTTCGGTTGGAGCGCGTGTTTCGTCAGTCGTCGGACAGCGGCATCCTGAGCGCGGCGCTCGCCGTTCACGCGGGCGATGTGCCGGTCTCCGGGGAGCGGTCGGGGCACGACGACGTGTTCTTGGTCGCCCGCACCGACTCGGAGCGCGCCGCGCGCACGGTCGTCCAGATCGTGCAGGAACGGCTGGCTGGCAAAGGATACGATCCCTTTCGCGACGTGCAGGTGCTCACGCCGATTCGCCGCGGTCCGATGGGCACCGAGGGCCTCAATCGGCTGCTCCAAGCTGCCCTCAACCCCGGGGGCGCGCCGCTCGTCCGCGGTGAGCGCGAGATCCGGTCCGGTGACCGTGTGTTGTGCACCCGCAACACCTACGCGCTCGAGGTCTTCAACGGGGACACCGGGCGCGTGCTGGAGGCGCGCCGCGACCTGCTCCGCATCGACTTTGACGGCCGGGTGGTCGACTGGCCCAGGGAAGAGCTCCCGAATTTGGACCTCGGGTACGCGGTCACGGTGCACAAGGCGCAGGGCAGCGAGTACCCAGCGGTGGTGCTCGCGCTCGACCGTTCCCATGGGATCATGCTGCGGCGCGCGCTGTTCTACACGGCGATCACGCGGGCGCGGCGCTTCTTGTGCGTGGTGGGCGACCCGGTGGCGTGGGCGCGCGCGGCGTCGGTCGTGGAAGGGGGCCAACGGTACACCGGCCTCGGCGAGCGGCTGCAGGCGCCGGATCGCCAGGCGCTTCCACCCTGGATGTAGGGTCCGCTTGACCCTCGGCGGGGTCGCGCGCGACGACCTCAGCCGCGACGCGCCCGGACAACGAACGCAGCGGTGAACGTTGACACCTCGGTCCCGTGACCGTCGAGCGCGCGCACGACGACCTCCAGGACCGCGCGCTCCTCCACCCCGAGCGCCCGCACCACCGCGCTGGCCTGCTCGGCGCTCACGGTCGCGTGGCACGTGACGTCCGTTCGTGCGGCGAACTGGTAGGCGCCGCGCGTCGAGCGGAGCGTGGTGGCGAGCCGCGCGAGCGTCGGTTCGGTGCCCACGGCCACGGACGCCGCGATCTCGCACGCCGCGCTGACCGCGGCGCCGTGCAGCGCGCCGTCGATGTTCGTGAGCTCGAGGCGACGCGGTACCCGCACGATCACCCGGCCCGGGGCCGCGTCTTCGATCCTTAGGTCCAGTGAGGCTACGAAAGGAACGCGTCGAAGGGCTTCTTCGAGGATGTTGGCGGCGTTCACGGACGCTCCGGCGAAGCGGTGGGACCCGTGGGCGGGGTCCGCGTGGAACGGCGCTATAGCCGAGGCGGCGCCGCCGGGCGACCCAGGCGCGCGTGTGCGCGACGCGCAGGATAAGCGGGGCGGCGGGGAGGTGTTGATGGACCGGATCTGGCACGACGAATCCGGGCGTATCGACATCAAGAGCCTCGACCGGGCCGGCCTCGAGCGGTTCATGGTCGATGAGCTCGGCGAGAAGCGCTTTCGCGCGCTGCAGGTGTGGAAGTGGCTGTGGCAGCGCAGCGCCCGCAGCTTCGACGAGATGACGGACCTCGCCAAGCCGACGCGCGCCAAGCTCGAGCAGGCGGCGTTCATCTCGTTCCTCGAGCTCGACACCTGCCTCGAGTCGCTCGATGGCACCCGGAAGTACCTGTGGCGGCTGCATGATGGCCACCGGGTCGAGTCGGTGCTCATCCCGGACGAAGACCGGCTCACGTTGTGCATGTCGAGTCAGGTCGGCTGCGCGATGGCGTGCACGTTCTGCCTCACCGGAGACCTCGGTCTCAAGCGCAACCTCTCGCCGTCCGAGATCGCCAACCAGCCGCTTCAGGTCGGCCTCGACGAGGTGGCGCGGCGCCGCGCGATAGGCCTCCCGGACCCGCCCGGCGCCTACCGCCCCATCACCAACCTGGTGTTCATGGGCATGGGCGAGCCGCTGCACAACATCGACAACCTGTGCACCTCACTCGACGCGATCCTGCACGATCATGCACAGAACTACTCGCACCGCAAGGTGACGGTGTCGACGGTCGGGCTGGTGCCGAAGATCGAGGAATTCGCTGCGCGCACGCCGGTCAACCTCGCCATCTCGCTGAACTCCAGCAACAACGCCCAGCGCGACGCGATCATGCCGGTCAACAAGCGGTGGGATCTCGAGGCGCTGATCGAGGCGTGTAAGCGTCTTCCGTTGCCAAACGGCAAGCGCATCACGTTCGAGTACGTGATGTTCCGCGGCTTCAACGACACGCTGGACGACGCCGCCCGCCTGTTCCGTCTGCTCAAGGGCGTGCGCGCGAAGATCAACTTGATCCCGTACAACGAGAACCCGCACCGCGACATCCGCCGCCCCGACGACGCCGATGTGAAGGCGTTCCAGGCCTACCTGTTCGCGCGCGGCATGAACTGCACGGTGCGCACCACCCGCGGGATCGACATCTCGGCAGCCTGCGGGCAGCTCGGCAAGGCGCGCCTCCAGGTCGATGGGCTCGAGCCGATGGTCGCCACGGGCTGACCGCGCCTCGAATCGTGGCTCTACGGGTCGGGTGGCGTGTTACGCGGGGCGGCCGGGAGGGTTCATGGCGCGTGTCGGAGTCATCGGTGGGTCTGGGCTGTACGAGATGGACGGCCTCGTCAACGTTCGCGAGGTGCGCGTCGACACGCCGTTCGGCGCACCGTCCGACGCGCTCGTCGTCGGCGAGCTGGGTGGCGTCGAGCTCGTCTTCTTGCCACGGCACGGCCGTGGTCATCGGCTGAACCCGTCGGAGATCCCGTTCCGCGCCAACATCTGGGCTATGAAGTCGCTCGGCGTCGGCTGGATCGTGTCGCTGTCGGCGGTCGGCTCGTTGCGCGAGGAGATCGTTCCCGGCCACGTCGTCATCGTGGATCAGTTCATCGACAAGACCTTCCGGCGCGCGTCCACGTTCTTCGAAGGCGGCGTGGTCGCGCACGTCGCGTTCGGTGATCCGGTCTGTTCTGCGTTGCGGGGCTACCTGCTGCAGGCTGCGCGCTCGGTCGGCGCCACCGTGCACGACGGCGGCACCTACGTGTGCATGGAAGGACCGCAGTTCTCCACGAAGGCCGAGTCCGAGCTGCATCGCCAGTGGGGTGCGTCCGTCATCGGGATGACGAACATGCCCGAGGCGAAGCTCGCGCGTGAAGCCGAGATCTCGTACGCCACGGTGGCATTCGCTACGGACTACGATTGTTGGCACACCGGGCACGACGCGGTGACGGTCGAGCAGGTCGTCGCGGTCATCCAGAAGAACGTCGAGCTCGGCAAGCGCATCGTCGCGGCGGTGGCGCCGTTGGTCGCCGCGCACGGCGGCCCGGCGCCCCACCATGACGCCCTGCGGAACTCGATCATGACGAACCCCGCGGTGATCGATCCCGTGCAGCGTACCCGGCTGGCCCTCCTGCTCGACAAGCACCTCCCGAAGTAGGCCCCGGTGACCACGCGGCCGCCTGCGCGTCCAGCTGCCCGTCGTTCGGCCGGCGGCGTCGAGGCGTCGTCGGATGGCGCCGGATCGTCCGTCGTCGATGGTGGGCACGGCCCGGCGGTCGCGGCGGCGCTCAAGGCGGGTCGCGCCGAGCGCGGCTGGTCGCTCGACGAGGTCGCGGAGCGGCTTCGTATCCCGATCGCCTACCTCGAGGCCCTCGAGGAGTGGCGCCCGGACGACCTCCCCGACGAGCCGTACCGCGGCGCGTATCAGCGCGCTTACGCCGAGCTGTTGGGGATCCGCCTGTCGGCGCCACCTCGTGTGGCGGCGCGTCCGCCGGGGCTCGTGCCCCTGTGGGTCGTGCGTGTGCTGGCGTCCCTCTTGCTGGTGGCGCTCGTAGTGCTCGTCGGCGTTCAGGTGGACCTCTGGTGGCGGGACCGCGACGAGATCGCCGCCCGCCTCGCGCCTACGCCCGGCCCGCCCGATCAGCGCGTGCGTTTCGAAGCCCGTGCTCCGATGGAGGTTCGGTGGGAGGTCGACGGGGTCGCCGCGCCAGCGCGCGCGCTCTCGCGTGGTGACGTGCTGGATCTGGTCGCTCACGACACGATCTCGCTCGTCATCCCGGGCGCTGCGAACACGGTGATCGAGTACAACGGCGCGCCCATCGCGCCGTCCGGGGATCAACGCGGCGAGCGCCGCTTGGTGTTCATCGACGACGTCGGTGGGGGGCCGCGATGAGCCAGGGCCTCAACAAGCGCACCGAAGCCATCCTTCGGCGGCTGCTCCGGAAGGACGCGGGGGCGAGCCTGCGCAAGGTGCTCGCCAAGACCCGCCCGCCCGACGTCGCGGCGGCGCTCCACCACCTCACGCCGGGTGAACAACGCGGTATCTTCGTGGTTCTGAACGCGGAGGAGCAGGCGCGGCTGCTGCCGTACCTTAACCGCGAGGCGTTGCTCGAGGTCACGGGCGTCATCAAGGAGGAGCGGCTCGTCGAGGTGCTCCATCGGATGGAGCCGGACGACGCGACCGACATCCTCGGGCAGCTGCCCGACGACG
>CAIUDO010000114.1 GCA_903897935.1 uncultured Pseudomonadota bacterium | reverse complement strand
GGTGCCGCGCGCGACGACCGCCGCCGACCTCGACGCGAAGCTGGTGATCGACGCCACCGGGTTCCAGCCCGGGCCCGGCGACTGTTGGCAGACGGCGTATGGCGTACGGGTGAAGGTGCACAGCCACCCGTTCGAGCACGACAGCATGCTGTTGATGGACTTTCGAGGTCCGCCGCGGCACCCCGCGCCGTTCTTGTACGCCCTGCCCGAGGGCCCCCAGACGATCTTCCTCGAAGAGACCGTCCTGAGCGCGCGCCCGGCCGTCGAGCCCGCGGCGCTGGAGGGGTTGCTGCGCAGCCGGCTGGACGCGCTCGGGGTCCGCGTGCGCGAGGTGGTCCACACCGAGCGGGTCCGCATCCCGATGGGGTCGGCCCTCCCGCGACCCGGCGCGGCGTGGGTCCCGTTCGGCGCCGCCGCCGGGCTGGTCCACCCGTCGACCGGCTACACGGTGATGACGTCGTTCGCGCTGGCGCCGACGGTCGCCGAGGCGATCGCCGCCCACCTGGACGACGGCGGACCCGACGCGGCCCGGGCAGCGGTCTGGCGGGTGCTCCTCCCGTGGGACCGCCGGTTGGCCCACGCGATCGCGGTCTTCGGCCACGACGCCCTGCTCGGGTTCGACTCCGACGCGCTCGGCGCGTTCATGGGCGCGTTCTTCTCGATGCCCGCCGCGTCGTGGCGGGCGTTCGTATCGGGCACGGGCTCGCCGTGGGCGCGCCTCGGGGCCATGTGCAGCGTCGGTCCCCACCTTCGCACGCCGCTGCTGGCGCAGGTCCTGTCTGGTGCCATGCCCGCGCTGCCCGGGCCGCGGGCCTACTGACGCCGGCCCCTCGCCCGCCGCAGAGCGACCGCCACCAGCGCCACCCCGTACAGGGCGGGCAGCGGGGCCGGCGCTGTCGCGCAGCCCTTCGCCAACCCGGTCTCGGACGGCGGCGCGCGCTCGTCGCGGCCGGTGTCATCGGGCGGCTCCTCCGTGGTGTCCTCGGCAGCGCCCGTGTCTCCGGTGACGCCCGTGTCTTCGGTGTCGTCGGGGGCTTCGACCGCGGAGACCCGCAGCCGGACCTCCCGCTGGCTGGCCGTCAGGTCGCTGAACGCGCCCGTGGTCGCGAACGCGTCGTGGTCGAGGTTGACCAGGCCCACGACGATGTCGCCGTCGCCGGAC
Organism: uncultured Pseudomonadota bacterium; assembly: GCA_903897935.1. Taxonomy (GTDB): domain Bacteria; phylum Myxococcota_A; class UBA796; order UBA796; genus CAIUDO01. Next base: position 10,932 of record CAIUDO010000114.1, on the reverse strand, counting down.
CACCGGAGGGTGCGCTCGGCCACCCAGGTCAGCTCGGGGCCCCGCGCGACGACGACGCCCCACTGCCCGTCGGCGGCCTCCACCTCGATGTCCACCGCTCCCTCGACCCCCCCCACCCGCACATAGACGGCGCCGGTGGTGTACGGCATGATCGAAGGACGGTGGGTCAAAGGGAGGTCGGCCTGTGTGTACTCCCCGTCGACCACCAGCCGGAGCTTCGCTTGCTGCTGGGGTAGCCACTCGGGCGCGTCTTCGGTGCCGAGCAGGATCCGCTCGGCCGACAACGACAACAAGGTGTCGCGCCAATCCCCGGTGACCACCTCGAGGCCGTCGATCACGTCGACGGTGTTCGGCCCGCGCTGGGCGAGCGCCAACCACAGCGCCGCCGACGACGACCCCGCGCCGTCGCCGAAGTGGTGATCGAGGTGTAACCCCCAGATCGCCGTGCTGTACTCGTACGCCCACCCAGCGCCGTAGCGCGGCCACAGGTAGGAGCCGAGGTTGAGCAGGCCCGCCCACGGAGCGGCCTGGAAGTCGGCGAACGAGTAGTCGATGGTCAGCTGCACGTCTTCCGGGAAGGTCCAGATCTCGAACGCGCTCGCGATGCCCTCCCACACCGGATAGGTCGGCTCGTAGAAGTCGATGGCGTACTGCAAGACGTGGTTGAATTCGTGGGCCACGTAGGTGGGCATGAGCTCGTCGGTGAGCCCGGGAGACAACACGACGTACCCCGGGCACCCCGTGAGGCCGTCGGCGGGGTCGGTGTCCTCCCACGTGGAGCACGACGTGTAGGCCCCGCCACCGCCGAAGTCGTACAGGTAGAGGTCGACCATGCCGTCCGCGTCGGGCACCGGTGGGACGAAGCCCGCCTGGTCGACCTGCAGGGCCCACGACGCCGCCCCGAGGTCCAGGATGGAGGTGCACCGCTCCGCGTCTTCTTCTCGCTCCCAGTGACAACGTAGGGGCAGCGTGGCGTGGTCCACCGAGCCGATGCTCACCGGGCGCCCCGGCTCGACGATCCCCAGTGACATCGCCATGACCATCGTGTGACAGTCCATACCACCCTCCTCGCGCCCGATGGGACGTCGAGAGGGTAACCGACGGCGGGGCACGGCAGGGTGAGCGCGCTCACGGCGCGCGGCGGAACACCCGGTCAGCCGAGACCTCCTGGCCCCCGACCGAAACGACGACCGTCTGGGTCATCGTGGCGCCACCCCCGGACAACGACCGGCGCGTGGTCATCGCGGGGAGGGTCGGATCGTCGGGGACCACGGTGGTGACGAGCACATCGCCGACCCACGAGGTGGTGATGGTCATCGGGTGGCCCTTCTTGTCCTGCGTACGAACGGGCGCGCCGTCGAGGCGCAGCGTGTCGGTGCGATCCATGAACGAGCTGTCGACGGTGACGACGAGCGTGTCCGCGCTCTGCGCGAGCACCTGCGTGACGGACATCTTCGCGGCCGCCTTACGCTCGATCCAGCTCGCGCCGCTCACCTCGAGCAGCGCGTCGACCGGGTCGGACGCCGCCGGGTCGAGCACCCAAGTCCCAGAGAGATCAGGCGCTCCCGCCCACGCGACCGCGCACCAGAGCCACCACGCCATCTGCCCCTCCCGAAACAGCACCTATTGGGCCCGCAGCGCTGGAGCGAGTAGCGATCGCGCGGTGACCCGTTACCCGACCGAACCTGGAGCGCCCCCTGCCGCAACCTCCTCCCGTCCGCCTTCGAGCACGGCTCGGCGCCTTCGCGGCCCGCGGCCCCAGGAGCGCGCTCCAGACCGTCGCCAGCGTCGTCGACGACTGGCGCTTCGACCGCTCGCTGGGCGTCGAGACGAGCCAGAAGGTCGAGATCGAGCACATCGGCGCAGTGGTCGGTGCGCACGCCGACCACGGGCGCGCGTACCACCCGACGCGGGCCCGCCACCTGCGCCGCCTGCTCGACGCCCTCGACGTGCCCCCCGGCCTCGGCTTGCTGGACTACGGCTCGGGGAAGGGCATGGTGCTGTTCGTGGCGGCCGAGCGCCCGTTCGCGCGCATCACCGGCGTCGAGCACGCGCGCGCGCTGCACGCCGCCGCCGAGCGAAACCTGGCGACGTTCCGGCGGCGCCGCCCCAGCGCGCCGCCGATCCACCTCGTGCACGCCGACGCCGCGGCGTTCGAGGTCGGACCCGAGCACCACGTGTTCTACCTGTTCAACCCGTTCGACGACGTGGTCCTGAGCGCCGTTGTCGGGCAGATCACCGCGTCGTTGCGCCGGTGGCCCCGGCCCGCGTGGGTGGTGCTCAACAAGACAGACGCGGCCGACCTGCCCGCCGACCTCGCGTTCGAACGCCACGAGTGGCGCTACGGGAGCGCTGACTTCGTGTGGTATCGGCACCGCCCAGCTTGAGGGCCGGCCCCACGCATCCGCGCGCGCCGAGGTCGACGAGATACGCGCCGCGAGGGGGTGATCGTGTTCCGGACGAGCTTGAATCCTGAGGTGCGCCCGCTCGAGCGCACGGACCTCCCGTCGATCGAGGCGGCGTCGGCGGCGCTGGCGGCGTCCCTGGAGCGCGCCGGGGCCCCGCCGTCGTCGTGGGCGGCCCGCCTCGCCGCGCCGTCGGGCGACACCACCCATCGCTTCGGCGTCTGGCGCGACGGGGCGCTGGCGGCGGTCGTGGAGATCAGCCCGTCGCTCCGGGCCCGCTCGCGCCACCTCGCCGTGCTGCTGCTGGCCGCCGAGACCCCGGCCGACGCCACGCTCGCGCTGCGCGCCGCCCTCCGACTGGCCGACGACTGGCTCGACATGAAGCGGGTGCGCTGCGAGCCCGTCGCGAGCGACGCCCTCGTCGATGTGCTGCGCGCCGCCGCGTTCGTCGACGAAGGCACCCTCCCCGAGCACCGGGAGCTGTCGGGCGTGCGCGAAGACGTCTCGTTGCTGACGCGGCTGCGGCCGGGTTGGTCCCCCGCCCCCGGTGGCCCCGCGCCCGAGTTCCCGCCGGCGGGCCCCCGGGTCACCCCTACCCTCCGCCCCATCGAGGTCGGCGACGCCGAGGCGTTCGCGGCGTTGATGCGTGACGAGCGGGTGGTGTGGGGCACGCAGCAGCTCCCGTCGGTGTCGGGCGACGCCTGGCGGGCCCGCCTGGAGCGCCCGTGGGGGCAGCTCTGGGCGGCGACGGTCGACGGCGCGCTGGTCGGCAACGTCGGCGTGCACCCCCTCGAAGCCCCGTCGAAGCACGTCGCGATGCTCGGGATGAGCGTGCACGCGCAGTGGCAAGGTCGCGGGATCGGTCGGCCGCTCCTCGATCACGCGCTGGTCGTCGCCGCGAACCTCGGCTGCGCGCGGCTCCTCCTCGAGGTGTTCGACGACAACGCGCGCGCGATCCGCCTCTACGAGGCGTTCGGGTTCGAGCGGTGCGCCGTCAAGCGGTACGACGTGTTCCGCAACGGGGGCTACGCGAGCTCGCTCGTGATGCACCGGCCGCTCTGACCCTACCCCGGCGTCAACCCCAGCCGCCCCGCCTCCACACGCCACGTGCTCACCGTCTCGATCCCGCTGTCGACGCGCTTCTCGTCGACCACCCGCACCCGCGCGACCGCCGCCTCGGGCGTCAGCTCGACCACGGTGTACCCCCGCTGCCACCCGTTCGCGTACCGCACGTCCGGGTGCTCGCGCATGGCCTGGGCCGACTCCTCGGGGGTCCCCCCCTGCGACGTGATCGAGCTGCCACACAGCTCGGCCGCGACCACCGGCGACGACGGATCCTCCGGATCGAGCCGCAGATCCGCGACGACGGCCGCGTGGATGTCTCCCCCGAGCACGAGCGGGTTCGTGAGCTTCTTCTTCCGCATCGACTCGAGCAGCCGCCCGCGCGCGGCTGGATAGCCGTCCCAGCCGTCCGTCCAGAACGTACGATCGCCGCCCACCCCGCGGGACCCCGAGGTCATCAGGGTCTGCTGGCCCAGCACGTTCCAGGTCTGCTTGGACGCGCCGAACGCCTGGTCCAACCATGCTTCCTGAGCCGAGCCCAGCAACGTGCGCTTCGGGTCGAGGCGCTCGGCGCACGCGGCCTCGGTCACGACCGTGGACCCGCCTTGGCCCGGCCGCGGGCACGCCTGCCGGTCCCGATACGACCGATCGTCGAGCATGTACAGGCGCACGAGGTCGCCGAACGCGACCGAGCCGTACAGCTTGGACGCGTCGGCGAACCACGCACGCGGGACCGGCATGTGCTCGAAGAACGCCTGGAACGCGACGGCGCGCCGCTCGAGGAACCGCGGGTCGAGGTGCTCGGACTGCGCGGCGGCCCAGTCGTTGTCCACCTCGTGGTCGTCCCACACCATCAGCCACGGCACCGCGCCGTGCAGGCGCTGCAAGTCGGCGTCGGTCCGGACCTGACCGTAGCGGATGCGGTAGTCGCCGAGCGTCGTGGCCTCGTCGCCGACGTGGGCGCGCACGAGGTCCTTGCCCCACGTGGCCTCGTAGATGTAGTCGCCGAGGAACAGCATGAGGTCGAGGTCTTCGTCGTGCAGGTGCCGGTGGGCCGCGAAGTAGCCGTGCTCGAAGTGCTGGCAGCTCCCGAACGCGAGCCGGAACCGGTCGATCCCTTGCCCGGGCTGCTCGGCGGTGCGGCTCCGCCCGACCGGGCTCACCTCGTCCCCGGCCATGAACCGATAGAAGTACCAGCGGCCCGGGCGCAGCCCCGTCACGTCGACGTGCACGCTGAACGCGTTCTCGACGAACGCCCCGATCCGACCGCTCGCGACGACCACGCCGAACGCCTCGTCTTCGGCGACCTCCCAGCCCACCTCGACGCCGGTCCCGCCCATGCCGCCGCCCTCTTCGAGCGGGGACGGCGCGAGGCGCGTCCACAGCGTGAAGCCGGTCGCCGACGGATACCCGGACGCGACCCCCAGCCGGAACGGGTAGCCGACGAACCGCACGCGTTGGGGCGCCGCCTGGGTGGGCGCGCACGCCGCAGCCGCGAGCGCGAGCGCGCTCCTCATGACGTCGCGTCGAGGGAGCAGCACGGGACCTCCAGGGGGACTCCGCTAACGCGGCTCGGAGGGCGTCCGCGGCGACGCCGCCGAACCGTCACCCGCTCGCGCGGCGCACCGCCGGCCGATAACGGTCGGCGATGCTCCTCCTCCTCCACGCGTGCGAATCGTCGTCTACCGGCGCCGCCGACAGCTCGGCGATCGAGGCGCCCGCCGAGACCGAACCGGGCACCGAGTCCGAGTCTGAACCGGAGTCGCCGACCGAGCCTGAGTCCGAGCCCGAGTCCGAGACCGAGACCGAGACCGAGACCGAGCCCGAGTCCGAGCCCGGCCCCGAGCAACACTGCGCGGAGGTCGACGCGTTCGTGCCGCAGTTCACCGAGGACATCGCGCGGTTCGCGGCGCAAGACGATCGGTCACCCGGCCCGCCCGGATCCGTCGTCTTCGTAGGTTCGTCGTCGATCCGGCGCTGGGAGGGCCTCGCGCTCGCGTACACCGACCACGAGCCGCGGCAACGGGGCGTCGGGGGGTCGCAGCTCGCCGAGATCGCGCAGGCCGCCGACGCCCTCGTGCTGCGCCACGATCCGCGCGCCGTCGTGGTCTTCGCCGGCACCAACGACGTCGACGCGGGCGTGCCGGCCGACGTGGTCGTCGAGCGCTTCCAGTGCCTGCGCGAGCGCGTCGCCCGCGGCCTCGGGAGCGACCGTCCCGTGCTGTTCATCGGCATCACCCCGACGATCGCGCGGTGGGACCAGTGGGAGACGGCCGACGCGGTCAACCAAGCCGTCGCGGCGCTGGCCGAGGCCGACCCGGCGCTCACCTACGTCGACGTGCCGTCGTTGTTCCTCGCCACCGGCAGCCCGCCGGACGCCAGCTTGTTCGTCGCGGACGGCCTGCACCTGTCCGACGCCGGGTACGCGCTGTGGGACCGGGCGCTGCGCCCCGCGGTCGACGCCGCGGCGCCTCCGCTGGCACCCGTGGCGCCTGGGAGCGCGCCGTTGGCGTCCGGCACCCGGTTGTTGTTCGATCTCGGGCCGTCGAACGCCGAAGACGGTGAGCTCACCCCGTCGCCGGACTGGCTCGGGCAGGCGTGGAGCAACTGGCACGCGGCCGAGGGCGGCGAGGACGTGCTCCCGGGCGAGCACCTGGACGGGCTCGTCGCCGACGACGGCGCTGCCACCGGGGTCGGCGTGGTCGTCACCGGCGGCTTCTACCTCAACGGGCGCAGCAACGGCGGGCTGCTGTGGCCCGACCCGGCGCTGCTCGGCGGCCTCGCCGTGGGGAGCGCGACCGGCGACTTCGGGTACACGGTCCCCGACGACCAGACGGGTGGGCTCATGCTTCGCGGCCTCGATCCCGGACAGTCGTACACGGTGCGGCTGTTCGCAGCGCGCGACGAGGCGCAGCGGCGGGTGACGTCGTACACCCTGCGGGGCGCCGACACCCGCGCGGCGACCCTGCAGACGTCGGGGGCGGGCGCCGGGGCGCTCGGCGGCACCACCAACGACGACACCGTCGTCACGTTCGTGGGGGTCATCCCCGACCCGTGGGGCCACCTGTTCCTCGACGTCGCGATCGCCGAGGGGGACTACGCGTACCTGTCGGCGCTCGAGCTCATCGTCGACTGACGTACGCCGCTACCCGTCGGAGCTCGACGCGGGGCCGGTCTTGGCGCGACGACGGCCCTCCAGCACGATGTCGACGATGGTGTTGGGGAACGTGCGCGTGGCCGCGGCCCGCACCACCCACTCCGGCAACGACCCCGCGGCGTTGTTGCACAACGTGTAGGTGACGACCGAGCCCGCCCCGGCCGGCGCGAACGACCACGCGCCGTAGTTCGGATCCGGCTCGACCGCGGCGGGGTGGTCGCGCGCGAGCTCGGCCGCGAGCTCCGGGTAACGAGCCCGCCAATCGAACCGATCCCACGCGAACACCCGGGTGGCGCCGACGTCCCGCCGCCAGCCCGAAACGACCCAGTACCGGTCTGCGACCAGCGTCCAACCCGGGATGTCGAGGTGCTGGTAGTAGTGCACGGCGCCGCCGTCGTGGCCGAGGGTGCGGCTCGCCAACAGCGTCTCGCGTGAGAACCGCGGGGCCGCAGGGATGTCGGAGACCGTCGCGACGAGCGGGTCCGGCGGGACGTCCACCGTGACGCGACCGCGCAGGCACCGCTCGCCGTCGAGGGTGCGCGTCTCGAGCACCACGGTGCCGATCTCGGCGGTAGTGACGTCGTCGGCGTGGGCCCAGCCGGCGTCCGACAACGCGGCGTCGAGGTCCGCGGCCTGAGCGGCGGCCAGCGTCACGAGCACCGCCATCATGACGCGTCGACCCCACACAGACCCGGCACGCGGACCTTCGCCGTCAGGGCGTTGTACAACGACGCGAACTCGGCCTCGTAGCCCCGGGCAGGGCCCCGACGGTACAGGTCGTGCGCCTCCCACGGGTCGACGAGCAGGTCGTACAGTTCGACACGATCTCGCTCGCAGATGAGCTTGTACCTCGAGTTTCGGACTGCGTGCGCCATCATGTCGATCGGCGCGCCGTACGCGAACTTCTGCGCGAACACCTCGGTGCGCTGCGGACGGGCATCCGGGTCCACGAGGTACAGGACGAGGCTCACCGAGTCGACCACGGTGTCACGGGCGGCGGCGGCCTCGATCGTCGCGGCGACGTCGACGCCTGCCAGCTCCAGGAGGGTCGCGTACACGTCGACCACCGACACGACGGTGTCGACGTCGCGCGGCCCGTCGGCGACCCGGCCGCCCGCGATCACCATCGGGACGGCGATCCCGCCCTGATACAACGTACCCTTTGCGCGGTCGGACGTGTACGGCGCCTCGACGACCGGCTTGTCAGAGCCGTTGTCGCCGACGAACACCACCACGGTCTCCTCCCACTCCCCGCGCTCCCGCACCGCGTCGAACACCCGACCGAGCTCGGTGTCGAGCGCGGTGGCCATCGCGCCGAACCACGGGCGAGGGTCGGCGTCGCCGCCGGTCGGGAAGTCGCCGAGCGCGTCGGCGTCGTGCAGGTGGAGGGGCGGCAGGTGGAACGGGTCGTGCGGCGCCGACAGCGCGAGCCACAGGAGCCACGGCGTGCCCACGTCGACGCTGTCGAGCCAGGTGATGGCGTCGTCCGCTTGGGCGGTGGTGACGTACGTGGTCGCCTTGCTGTACACGCCGTCTTCGACCCGCGTCCAGGCGTGGTAGTCGAGCAACGACCCCCCGATGGGGCCGACGTGGTGGGGCCACCCGAACTGGTTCGCGTCTGCCGGGTCGGGCGTGACGTGCCACTTGCCGATCGACGCCGCCGCGTACGGTGAGCCGGCCGCCGCAAGCGCGCGCGGCAGCGTGAGCTCGTCGATGCGCAGGGAGTCGCCGTCCGGGATCGAGACGGTGTCGCCCAGGCCCGTCCGAAACGGCAATCGGCCGGTCAACATCGACGCCCGGGCCGGGGAGCACTGCGCCATCGCCCAGGCGGCAGTGAACCGAACCCCGGTGCGGCAAAGCTGCGCGACGTTGGGCATCGGCCCGTCGTTCGAGACGTCGCCGACCGCGTAACAAGGGGACATCGGATCGAACGACGCGGCGTCGAGCCCGAAGTCGTCGGCGATGACCAGCAGCAGGTTCGGCGACCGCACGGGCGCGCCCAATACCGTCCGGGCGGAGTCGCCCGACGCGCGACAGCCGGCGAAAACGAGCAGCAGGGCGGGCGTGTAACGAGGCATCGCGCGGAGCTTACTCCAGGCGCAGCGGCCTACGCTACGCACCCCGCGCGATCACCAAGAGAGCTCGACCCCGATCCCGGTCGTCCACCAGGGGACCAGCCCAGCGCGCGCGTCACCGTCGGGGTCGAGCAGCGCCGCGTGCGGCCGCGTGGTGACGGTGAGCGCCCACGCCTCCGACATCACGGCGCCGACGGAGAGCTCAGGGCCGGTCGCGAAGAGCACCCAGCCGGCCTCCGACGGCACCTCCGCCGGGTCGATCGACCCGGGCGGGCGCCCTCCGAGCCAGCTCGGCGGGATCAGCACCCCGGACGCGCCCCAGCCGCCACGGAGCCGGACCCGGCGTAGATCCCATTGGTACGCGAGCCCCGCGCCCACCCACCCGACGCCGCGCGCCGCGGACGTCGGGACCTCGTCGACGAGGCGGGTGGGGGCGCCGCCGCCGCCGATCCGAAGCGCGCCGGTGAGGCCCCGGGCGGGCCCCTCGTTGCGCCGCCAGGTGCCCTCGAGCTCGGCGCCAGCCACCCCGGGGCCCAGGCTCGCGCTCAGCGGCGGGCTCTGGACCACGACAGGCCGCGCGGTGAGGGCGCCGCTGGGGCCCGCCGCGATGCGGACGAGGTCGTCGACCCGGTAGGACTGCCCCGCGCGCAGGGTGACGTAGCCGTCGAGCAGGTCCGCACCGTCCTTGGTGAGCGTGACGCGGTGGCGCCCGCCGTGCACCGACACCGTGCCGGGCAACGCCCCGCGCGCGCGGCCGTCGATGAGCACGTCCACGCCCTCCCACTTCGGCTCGGCGCTGGCGTACAGGTACAGCAGCGCGGTGTCGCGTGACCGGGCGGCGGGGTCGCCCGCGAGCACGAGGTCCGCCTCGCCGACACCCGGAACGCGGCCTCGGGCACCTGCGCGCCGTTCGTGTACGCGATCGTGCGCCCGCGGGCGTGATCGTGGGCCTCCCACACCGTGACGACGCCGTCTTCGTCGCGGTCGGCGTCGTCGAGGCCCCACGTCAGGGCCTCGAGCAAGAAGTTGGTGTACACGCCGTGCCCGAGCGCGTCGGACTCGAGCGACGGGCGCCCGGGGCTGGTGGCGAACAGGTGGGCCTCCGCGGGGCCCATCGTCGTCGCGCGCGGCACCAACGCGTCGTCGAGCACGGGCGCGCCGTCGAACGGATCGGGCCGCACGACGCTCTTGCCCTCGCCGTGGAAGCACGCGTCGACGACGAGCGCCTTTCGCGCCGGCGCGAGCGTCGCGAAGAACGCCTGGACTGCGACGAGGTCGAGCGCGGTGCCGTCGAGGTCGCTCGGCTGGCTGTCGGACGCGAGCAGGTACCGGACGTACCGCTCGGCGTCGCGCACGCGGGTGCCGTGCCCCGAGAAGTACACGACGAGCTCGTCTTCCCGCCGCAGCTCGGACCGCGCCTCTTGCAGCGCCCGCACGATGGACTCCCGCGTGGTGACCTCGGGGGTGGTGAGCGCGACGACCTCGTCGAACGCGCCGCCGCGGTCGGCGCGCAGCACATCGGCGAGCGCCTCGGCGTCGTCGACCGCGTGCTTCAGGTCGGGGAACGCGGGGCTGAGGTAGTCGTCGATCCCGATGACGATCGCGCGCCGCCGGGGCTCGAGCGCCGCCTCGAGCGCGGCAGCGGTCGCGAGGGACAGGACCATGCCCTTCTCGCGCACGACCGGCGCCACGCACCCGACGACGAGCAGCGCGGCGAGCATCACGGGCCCCACCGCACGGTGACGGCGTCGCGTACGCACCGGGGGTCGGCGGGGTCGGCCCCCGGACACAGCGAAGCTTCGTAGCGGATCGGGCCGGGGGAAGGGGCGTCCGGACGGTACGCCAACGGGGACGCGCCGCCGGGTACGTGCACGCCCGCGTCGACGATCCAGGCTTGCCCGTCCGGGGGCCACACCCGGCCTTCGCCCGATGACACCACCAGGTGGCCCCCGGCCGACGTCTGCACGCGGAACACCACCTGGGCGTCGGCCCCGAGCGCCTCCCCTGGGGTCAGCGCGGTGAGGCCGCCCGGCCGCTCCACGACGACGGAGAGGTGCACGTCGCCCACCGGGGCCTCGACGCCGCGCAGGTGGGTGCCGTCCGAGGCCACCCGCAGGGCGAGCGCTGCGCACGCCGCCGCCGCCGCCGTTAGCCCCGCCGCGACGACGGGCCAGCGGCGCCGTCGCGCGCGGGCCAGCACGTGCGCGGCGCCAGGCCCACCACGCGGGGCCGG
>CAIUDO010000113.1 GCA_903897935.1 uncultured Pseudomonadota bacterium | reverse complement strand
GCCGCCCGTCGCGGGCGCGCCCGTCATCGCCGCGTGCCCGTCGGCGTGCAGCCAGGCGTCGCGCAACACGGGCGCCGGCGCCGAGAACGTAGCCTCCAGCTGGACGGTCTCTGTCACTTCGCCCCCTCGATCGACGCTTTTCCGAGGCGGAACGCGTCGATCGCGAACCCGGTGTTCATCACGAACACTGCCCCGAACATGACCGCCCATAGCGTGGGATCGAGCGCCTGCAACGACGTCTCCACGTAGGTGAGGCCGATCGCGCCGAGAAGGTACAGCACCCCGAGCGCGCGCCCGAGCACCAGGTAGCCCGCGCCGGGCAAGAAGAAGTTGAGGACCGTCGCCACCCAGACCCGCGCCATAGGACCTCCGAGCGGGGTGCTCGCTGCACCCACACCTCAAACCTATGCAATTCGACGTCGAGCGGTCGTACCCGGCGTTCGCCGGGCTTGCTCGATCGTCCGGCTGTCGCCGTCTCGGGGGCGCGCGGCGCTACGATGGGGCGGCGGAGGGCCGATGGACGCGTTGAGCGCGGTGCTGGCTCGGATTCGGGTGGCGGGCAGCGTCTTTTCGGAGGCCGACCTGCGCGGCCGTTGGGCGGTCCACACCTCGGGCTCCGCGAAGGCGATCTTCCACGTGGTGCTGGACGGCGCGATGACGGCGCGTCGCGACGGCGACCCTGGCGCGGCCGACCTCGTCGCGGGGGACGTCGTGGTGTTCCCGGCCGGGGACGGGCACGCGCTCGTCGGGGCGCCGGGCGCGGCCGTGGTGGAGCTGCGCGACCTCCCCGCTGAGGTGCTCCCGGGCGGCCTCGCGCGGGTGACCGCGGGTTCGGGCGGCGCGCCCACCCGCCTCTTGTGCGGCAGCTTCGCGTTCGACGAGGAGGCCGAGCGCTTCCTCCGCCCCGTCTTGCCGCGCGTGATCGTCGCTCGGGGCGCGTCGTCGCCCGAGCTCGGCGTCGTGCTCCGCTGGCTCGGCGCCGAGGCCACCCGCGGCGCCCCCGGGGGCGCGGTGCTCGTCGACCGGCTCGCGGACGTGCTGTTCGTGCAGGTGATCCGCGCTTGGCTCGACGGCGACGGGGCTGGGACCGGGTGGGTCGCCGCGTTGGCCGATCCACCGCTCGCCCGCGCGATCGCCTGCATGACCGAGGCTCCCCAGGTCGACTGGACGTCCGCTCAGCTCGCGCGGCGCGCCGGCATGTCCAGGACCACGTTCTACGAGCGCTTCACCGGCGTGGTCGGGGAGTCGCCGCAAGCGTGGCTCACCCGCTGGCGCATGGTGCTGGCGCGTCGCGCGCTCCGCGGCGGGCGGTCCGGCGTCGAGGAGATCGCGGCGAGCGTGGGCTACCAGTCCGTCGCGGCGTTCACGCGTGCGTTTCGGCGCAGCGAGCAGACCACGCCCGCTCGCTGGCGCCAACAAGCGCTCGCCGGCTGATCACCCGGACAACAACGAGCAGCACGTGACGGCGCCCTCGGCCTTCGCGAGCTCGTCGAGGTCGACCTCGACGACCTGCAGGCCGGAGCGCTCGATCCTGGCTTTGGTCCTAGGGAACCCGCGACGCGCGATCACGAGGTCGCGACCGACCCGGAGCACGTTGGCCGCGTCCGGCTCGTCCGGGTCGATCGCCACCACCGACCCGCCCCCGAGGCTGCCTGGGTCCACGTGCGACGGGTCGACGAGCAGGCGCCCGCGACCGAGGTCCGACGCCGCCGACTTCAGGTGCAGGCACCCGGTGAACGGTGTGGGCACCACCCGAACGCCCCACCGACCGACGACCGCCGCGAGCGCGTCGTGCGCGTCGGACCGACCCCCCGCGCCGACGTACCAGGTGTCGCCGCG
>CAIUDO010000112.1 GCA_903897935.1 uncultured Pseudomonadota bacterium | reverse complement strand
GGCCGACGCCGCCCGGGTCTCCGCCGAGGCGTGCCGCGCGGACGCCGGCGGCGCGCTGCGCACCCTCGAGCGCGTCTCCGCCCACGTGCTCGCGTCGGTGCGTCGCCGCAGCGAGGGCATGCTGCTCGAGCTGGCGGGCTTCTTCGACGGCTTGCACGCCGACGTCGGCCCGCAGATCGCCGCGGTGTCCGACGTCGGGGTCGCGCGCCGCGGCGTCGCGCCGTGGCTGCAGCACGTCGTCGAGGGCGCGATCCGGGACGCGGTCGCCGACTGGCGGGCCGGCGTGTTGGCCGATCTCGACGAGGTGGACGTCGATCGCGGCGCCCTCGACGCCGTCGGGATGGTGGTGCCGATGCTGCACCCCGGCGCGGTGCGCGACGACGCCGGGTGGTCGACCGCGCGCATCGGGGCCACCGCGACGCTCGGCGGCGGCGTTGTGCTGTTCCTGGCCGGGTTGTGGCTGCCGGCGGTGGCGGCGGTCGGGGGCGGCGTGGTGTGGGGGGCGCTGGCTGAGCGCGCGGCGTCGGAGAACGGGCAGGAGCGCTTGATCGAGGCGGCGCGGGGCGCGGTGCGTCGCCTCGCGCGCGACGCCGACGCCCAGCTCCGCGCCCAGCTCGCGACGATGGAGGTCGAGCTGGCGCGCCTCGCCGACGCGCGCGCGGCGGGTCACGAGGCTGCGGCCACCGAGCAGATCGCGGCGTGGGCCGCCCGAGAGCAGGCTGCGCGCAACCACGAGGCGGCCGCCCGCGCCACCGTCGCCTCCCTCGACGCGCGCTGGGCCGCGTTGGAGCACGCCGATGAGTGAGCCGACCCACCCCGCCTTGCACGCGTTCGCCGTGAAGCGACGTGACGCCGCCGCGGCCCTGTCGTCGCTCGCCGACGCGCTCACGGCGTCGGGGCTGCCCCTCGGGGACGCGCCGACCCGGCTGGCCGCGCTGGCCGAGCGCGCCCGGTCGGGGCGGTTCACCGTGGTGCTGGTCGGGTGCTTCTCGACCGGCAAGTCGACCCTGCTCAACGCGCTGCTGGGCGCGCCGGTGCTGCCGGTCAAGGTCAACCCATGCACCGCGATCCCCACCGAGGTCACGTTCGGCGACGCCCCGGGCGTCACGGTGCGGCGCCACGACGGCACCCTCGAGTCCCTCGACGTGGCCGCGTTCCTCGAGCAGTACCAGCTCGGCGCTACCGGCGACGACAGCGCGGACCGGTTCGGTTCGATCGAGCGCGCGTCGCTGCGGTGGCCGCTGCCCTTGCTCGGCGACGGCGTCACGTTGCTCGACACGCCCGGCCTCGACGACGACGACCAGCGCACGGCGCGCACGTTGTCCGTGCTGCCCGAGGCCGACGCGGTCATCTTCGTGCTCAACGCGTCCCGGTTCTTGGCCGAGCTCGAGCGGCGCACGCTGCGGCGCGAGCTCGTCCCGCGCGGGCTGACCAACCTGTTCTTCCCGGTCACGATGGCCGACCTGTTGCCGGCGCTGTCGGACGATCCGGAGGGGGACCTGCTCGAGATGCGGCGGCGCGCGCGCGAGGTGCTCGGTCCGCTCGCTGTCGTCGACGGCGTGGACCGCACCGACGACCGCGTGTTCTTCCTCGACGCGCGGGGCGCGCTGGCGTCGCGGTGGGATCGCTCGGCCGGCGCTGCGCGGGCGCCCGTCGACGCCGAGGCGCTGCAGCGCTCCGGGATGACGGCGTTCGAAGCGTCCCTCGAGCGGTTCCTCGTCGACGAGCGCGGCCGGGTGCAGCTCCGGGTCCTGCGAGACGCCGTGCTCCGCTTGCGCCGGGAGACGACGCGCCAAGGCGAGATGGACCGCGCCACCGCCGACGCGTCGGTCGAGGAGCTGCGGGGGCGCGTCGAGGAGCTGGCGCCCCGCTTCAAGCAGCTGCACGCGATCGCGCGCCGGGTCGCCCGCACGGTGGAAGGCTTCGTGGCGCGGCAACAAGCGTTGGTGTGGCGCGACCTGCGGGACTTCATGGCGCAGACCGAGGCGGACCTTCCGGAGGCGATCGGGAGCTTCGACCTCGGTCCTGCCGCGCGCCTCGACCTCATCACGCCGAAGGGTCGCGAGAAGATCGAGCGGGCGCTGCGGGAGCAGCTCGAGGCCTGGTTGGCCGAGCGGGTCGCGGGTTGGCACGGGGCGCTCCGGCCGCGCCTCGAGGCGTCGTTGGACGCGCTGCGGGTCGAGCTGGCCGGCGAGGGGCGGGACTTCGACGATCTGGTCGCGCGCATCACCCTCGACTTCGCGGGTGGGGTGGCGTCGTTGCCGTCGGCCGAAGCGAAGGACGCGCCGGTCGACCCAGTCGAGCGCTGGTTCTCGGTCGCGGTCGGGGCGGCGTTGTTGTCGCCGGGCGCGATGGCGGCCGGGTTCGTCGATGGGTACGAAGGCGCGCTCAAGGGCGCCGCGGGCAGGATCGGCGTTCGCCTTGCGTTGCTTGCGCTCGGCACCGTGCTCGGGCCGGTCGGCTGGGCGGGCATCTTGTTGTACGCGGTGTCCGACGCGGTGCTGCTCGTCTTGACCGGCGGGAGCCAGCTCCGGCGCGCGCGCGCCCAGATGGCGGAGGCGCTGCGGGGGCAGCTCGTCGCGCGGGCGGAGGCGTCGCGGGAGGAGGTGGAGGCGCGGGTCGCGGCGGCGTTGGCGCCGTTGGCGGCGGGCCTCGTCGGCGCGGCAGACGCGGAGGCGGCCGCGTTGCAGGATCAGGTCGAGCGCACCGTGGTCGCGCGGGAGCGCGCCGCCCGGGACGCCGCGCGCCGGGCCGAGGCGTGGTCGCAGGTGGACCGGGCGCTCGACGAGGCGATCACCAGGTTGGAAGCAAGCCGTTAGCGCGATCGCGCCCGCACCGGGCGGTGCGTCCGACCTGCGCTTGCTCTTTGCCCGCGGTCCGAGTAATCAAGAACTCGATTGAATGGTGGACCAATGAACAAGCGGGAATTCAAGGATCGGGTGTACGAACGGGTCGCGCTGGTCGGCAAGGCCCTCGCGAGCCCCAAGCGCGTCGAGCTGATCGAGCTGCTCGCTCAGACGGAGCGCACGGTCGAGTGGCTCGCTTTGGCGACGGGCATGAGCCTCGCCAACACGTCCCAGCACCTGCAGGTCTTGCGCGGCGCGCAGCTCGTCGAGAGCCGGAAAGAAGGATTGTACGTCCACTACCGGCTCGCGAGTCCGGCGGTCGGAGCGCTGCACGCCGCCGTGCGCGACGTCGCCGCCGAGCGCGACGCCGAGATCGACCGCCTGGTCCGCTCGTACTTCGGCGACCGCTCCGGGCTCGACGCCGTCGACATGAGCGAGCTGGTAGAGCGCGCTGAGCGTGGCGAGGTCGTGGTCATCGACGTGCGCCCGCCCGAGGAGTTCGCTGCCGCACACGTCGTCGGCGCGCGGTCGGTGCCGTTGTCCATCCTCGACGAGGTCGTCGCCACGCTGCCGCGGGACCGGACTGTCGTCGCCTATTGCCGGGGTCCCTTCTGCGTGCTCGCTGACGAAGCCGTCAAGAGGCTGCGCGAGGCCGGCCTGCGCGCGGTCCGGTTGCACGGCGGGCTGCCGGAGTGGCGCGCGGCCGGCTTGCCGGTCGCCTCGGACGCGGCGTGATCGCCGCCGCCGTGCAGCTCGGGTTGCGACCCAACGTCGCCCAATTCACGCTGCTCGTGTTCGTCAACGCGCTGGTCGGCGCGACGATCGGCCTCGAGCGCAGCATCTTGCCCGCGCTCGCCGAGTCGGAGTTCGGCCTCGTCGCCAAGTCCGCCACTCTGTCGTTCATCGTCGTGTTCGGGATCAGCAAGGCGCTGACGAACTACTTCGCGGGTCGCCTGTCGGACCGCTTCGGACGTAAGCCCGTCCTCGTCGCCGGCTGGCTCGTGGCGCTGCCGTTCCCGTTCTTGCTGATGTGGGCGCCCTCGTGGGGCTGGGTGCTGTTCGCGAACCTGTTCCTGGGGGTGAGCCAGGGCCTGGCGTGGTCCACCACGGTGGTGATGAAGATTGACCTCGCCGGGCCGGCGCAGCGAGGCCTCGCGATGGGGTTGAACGAATTCGCGGGCTACCTCGCCGTAGCCGTCTCGGCGCTGCTCGCCGGCGTCATCGCCGACGCCACGAGCCTCCGCCCCGAACCGTTCTGGCTCGGGGTCGGGTTCATCACCATCGGCCTGTTGGCGTCGGTGCTGTTCGTCCGTGAGACCAACCAGCACGTGGCGCAGGATGTCCGGGGGCACGTCGGCGGTGAACCCGGCCTCACGCAGCGCGAGGTGTTCGCCCGCGCCACCTGGCGGGACCCGACGTTGTCCGCGGTGAGCCAAGCCGGGCTCGTCAACAACCTCAACGATGGCATGGCGTGGGGCTTGTTCCCTTTGATCTACGCGAGCGCCGGCCTCGACCTGGCCACGATCGGCTTACTCGCGGCGATCTACCCTGCGGTGTGGGGCATGGCCCAGCTCGTCACGGGGGGGCTGTCGGACCGCATCGGGCGTAAGGGCTTGATCGTCGCTGGTATGTGGGTGCAGGCCGTCGGCATCGGTATCGTCGTGTTGTCGAACGGCGTTCCGGGCTTTGCGGCGGGCAACGTGTTGCTCGGCCTCGGCACCGCGATGGTGTACCCGACGTTGCTCGCGGCGATCGGCGACGTCGCGCACCCGTCGTGGCGGGCGTCTGCGGTCGGCGTGTACCGGCTGTGGCGCGACCTCGGCTACGCGATCGGGGGGTTGGTCGCCGGGTTGGTCGCGGACGCGCTCGGGCTGGACGCGGCGGTGTGGCTCGTCGCGGCGGCGACGTTCGGAGCGGGCGTGGTCGTGCTGGTGCGGATGACGGAGCGGAGGACACGATGAGCGACGACGAGACGATCGAGGTCGACGAGCTGGATCGCCTGCGCGCGGCCGGTCGCCGGGTGGTGGTGGTCGACGTACGGTCCGCCGAGGAATTCGCGGCCGGCCATGTCGTCGGCGCGCTGCACCTCCCCGAAGTGGAGCTCGCCGCTCGTGTCGCCGAGGTGCGCGGCGCCGATCTCGTCGTCACCGTGTGCGGCAAGGGCGGCGGCCGGTCTGCCGCCAGCATGAGGTTCCTTCGGAGCGTGGGTGTGCGGGCCCAGCTCCTCGGTGGAGGCACGCTCGCGTGGCTCGCCGCCCATCCCGCGGATCGGAGCGATCCATGAACCTCCTGATCGTCGTGAACGACGCCCCCTACGGAGCTGAGCGCGCCTACAACGCGCTCCGACTCGCCGCGGAGTGGACGATCGAGGCTGACACGGTGCTGGTGTTTTGACCTCGACCGGCCAACGCGGATGGCGACCTTGCCACCGACCTACCCCTCTGGTTCGACGTGCGTGCACGCCGCGATCACGAGGTCACCGGTGACGTTGAGCGTCGTCCGGCACATGTCGAGCAACCGGTCGACGCCGAGCAGCACGCCGATGGCCTCGGCGGGCACCCCGACGGTCACGCACACCGCCGCGATCACGCCGAGCGCGCCCCCTGGCACCCCGGCGGTGCCGATGCCGCCGAGCACAGCGACGCCGATCACCGCGACCTGCTCGGCGGGGCCGAGGTCGACGCCGTAGAGCTGCGCCAGGAACAACACCGCGAGCCCCTCGAACAGGGCCGTGCCGTTCTGGTTGCCGGTCGCGCCGACCGTGAGCACGAAGCGCGCGGTCTCGGACGGGAGCTTCAAGCCGTTCTCCGCGGCGTCGATCGACGCGGGCAGCGTCGCCGCCGACGACGCGGTCGAGAACGCGACCAACATCGCCGGGCGGACGGCGCGGAAGAACTCGAGCGGGTCGCGCCGCGCGAACACCCGCAAGACCATCGGGTAGACCACCAACATCTGCACGCCCAGCGCGCCGAGCACGGTGGCGACGAACCAAGCCAGCGGCACCAACGAGGCGAGGCCGCCGTTGCCGGTGAGGCGGAACATCAGCGCGCCGACGCCCACCGGCGCGAGCGCCATCCACAGGTCGACCGCGCGCACCGAGACGTCGAACAAGCCCTGGACCAGCTCACGCACGCGCTCCGCGGCCTCCGACTGGGTCGACCGCAGCGCCACCCCGAACAGGACGCAGAACACGAGGACCGGCAACAGGTTGTCGCCGGAGGCCGCCGCGACGACGTTCTTCGGCACCTGCGCGACGAACAGGTCGATGGGGGAGCCCGTCGTCGGCTTCACGGTCCCGCCGGGGAGCGCGCTGATGTCGACGCCGGCGCCCGGCTGGACGATCATGGCGGCGGCCAGGCCGATGAGCACGGCGGTGCCGGTGAGCAGGAGGGTCAGCGCGACGATCCGCCCGCCGGCGTGCGCCAGCGCTTTGGGGTCGAGGCCGAGCATGCCGAGGATCAGCGCGCTGCTCGCCAGGGGCAGCAACAGCGCGAGCAGCAGGTTCAGCCAGATCTGCCCGATCGGCGCCGCCGCCCACGTGACGATCGGCGCGGCGACCCCGAGCTGCCACGCGACGGCACCCAGCGCGGCGCCAGCGCCCATCCCGACGAGGACTCGGCCCGTTCCAGCGCCCACCGTGCCTCCAACCCCCGCAGCCTACTACGATGGCGCCGCGGGAGGGCGGGTGGAGCGGTGGCACGCGCTGGGTCGGGCGCTGGACGTGATCGCGCCAGCGCCGTGGTGGGCGCCCGCGTTCGCGGCGACGCTGCGCCCGTGGCGGGTGGTCGTGGTGGGGCGGGTCGGCGTGGGAAAGACCGGGCTCATCGAGGCGATGGCTGCGCGTCCGGTCGGGCCCCGCGGGCTCGGCGGCGCGACCCACGAGGTGGTGGAGGTGGTCGACGGGGATCGGGTGCTCGTCGACACACCCGGGCTCGACGATCTCGACGAGCTCGGGGCGATCGAGGACGCGCTGGCGCGCGCGGACGCCCTGATCTGGGTCGTGGACGGCCTGATGCCGGCGGGCGCCGCCGAGCGCGCCGCCGTGGCGCGGCTGGTGGCCGGGCGCCCGGTCGACGTGGTGGTGTCGCGCCTCGATCTCGTCGACGCGGTCGAGGTCCCCGCGGTGATGGCGCGCGTAGCACGCGTCGCGGCGCCGCTCGCGCCGCGGTTCATCGTCCGGGTGGACCTGCGGGCGCCGCTCCGTGCGGCCGTGGTGGGTGTCGGCGCCCCGGTCACCGACGTCCGGCGCATCGAGCGGGCGCGCTTAT
>CAIUDO010000111.1 GCA_903897935.1 uncultured Pseudomonadota bacterium | reverse complement strand
GCATCGAGACGGTCGCCGACCTGCTGCTCACGCCGCCGATCCGCCACGTCTCGCTCGGCCACGTACAAGGCGCCGGGCGGGCGCTGGCCCCGGGGCCGTGCGCGGTCGGCGGTCGTGTGCAGGGCGTCGCGACCGTGGTCGGGCCCACGGGGCCGTCGCGCACCCTGATCGTCGTGAAGGGCAGCGCGTCGATGACGGTGGAGATCCCCGCGGCGCCGACCGACGGAGGCCGGGCCCTCCCGGCGTGGATGTGGCCGCTCGTCGCGGTCGGTGAGAAGGTCGTCTTCGTCGGCACGGTCGTGGGTGAGGGCGACGAACAGCGCCTCGTCGACGCCGAGCTGTGGGCGGACGACGGTCAACACGGCGTGCACGTGCCAGAGTACGGTCTCGAGGGGTTGTCGGAGCCGGTCGTGCGCCGCGCGATCTTCCGGGCCCTCCTCGATCCCGCGGCGATTCGCGAGTTGTACCCATCTGAATCGTCGGCCGAACCTCGCACGGCGAGCCCGCCGGCGCTCGACGTGCTCAAGGGCGCGCACCTGTTCGGTCGCGAGGCCGCGCGCGCGCGCTTGGCGCTCGAAGAGGCGTTCCTGGTCCACCTCGCGGTCGGCTGGTCGCGGTTCTTGCCCGGC
Organism: uncultured Pseudomonadota bacterium; assembly: GCA_903897935.1. Lineage (GTDB taxonomy): Bacteria > Myxococcota_A > UBA796 > UBA796 > CAIUDO01. The sequence goes on along the minus strand of CAIUDO010000111.1, from coordinate 4,943 downwards.
CAGGAGCGAGGGTTCACGCACGCCGTCGTTCACGGGACCGCCGCGCGGGTGTGCCGCGGACTCGGGGTGTCGCTCGACGACGCCGCCGCGATCGCGTTCGAGGACGTCAAGCGTGACCTCGTCGCGCCTACGCCGATGATGCGCGTGCTCGCCGGTGATGTCGGCGCGGGGCGGAGCTTGTTGGCCGTGCTCGCGGGCGTGATGGTCTGCGAGTCGCGCAGCCAGGTCCTGGTGCTCGCTCCGGACCCGTTGATGGCGACCAGCCGCTACCTGTTCGCGGAGCCGTTGCTGCGGGAAGCGGGCCTCGTCGCTCGGTTGTCGATCGGCGAGCCGTCGCGCGCGCAGAAGGACGCGCTGCGTCGCGGTGAGGTCAACGTCCTGTTCGGGTTGCCGGACATCCTCACGGACACCAGCTTCTTCCGGCGGCTTGGCCTCGTCGTACTGGACGAGCACGGGTCGGGCAAGCAGGCGTCCGCGGTCGCCGCGGCGCTGGCGCAGCGTGGTGGCCAGCGGCCGGACCTCCTGGTGGTGCCGACGGTGCCCCCGTCGGTCGCATCGCTGCTGCAGTGCTACGGCGCGTTCGACGTGACGTGGTTGTCGCGCCGCACGCCGTGGCCCGCGGTCCGGGTCGTGCGGCCGGAGCTGCGCCTCGAGGCGTACCGTGACGCTCGCGCGCGCATCGCGGCCAAGCAGCAGGTCATCGTCGTGTTCCCCACGGTGCGCGGCGCCGACGCCTTCGACGTCGCCGAAGCGAAGAAGCTGGTCGACGCGCTCGGCGCGGACGTACTGGGCGGCGCTCGCGTCGGGCTGTTCCACGGCAGCTTGCCTCGCGAAGACGCGCTGTCGGTGATCGACGACTTCGGGCACCACCGCGTCGACGCGCTCGTCTGCACCACGGTCGTCGAAGACGGGCCGTCCGTGGGGCGGCTTGGGCTCGTGATCGTCGAGCAGGCCGATCGAATGCCCATCGATCGGATGCGGCGCCTCGCGGGCTTCGGAGTTCGTGCGTCCGGCGCGGTGACCTTCGTGCTCGGGGAGGGCGCTGGCGACGACGCGCTCGCGCAGGTGGAGCGCGCGGTGGACCGCGCCGCTGCGCCGCAGCCCGACGACGAGGCGACCAGTGACGACGCGCCCACGCTGCGGTGGCTCGACCCTGCGAAGGACCTCTCGACGTTGCTTTCGGGGCGGTCGGCCGCGTTTCGGACGTTGGCGGCGGATCCTGGGCTGCGCCGGCCCGAGCACGCCGAGCTCGCGCGCGTCGTGCGCGGCAGGTGGGGCACGGTGTCCGAGGCGCCGTGCCCGCTTCCGGACGCCCCTGACGCCGTCCGGGTCAAGACCGGGAAGAAGCGCCGTCGGCGCCGTCGCTGAGGGCGGACGGATCGCGTGCTCCTCGCGTGCCGATCGGCGCGCTAACCCCAGACGCGGGTGAGGAACCGATCGAGGCGCCGGTGGATCGTCTCGGTCTGCTCGACCAACGCCGCGTGGCTGCCCTCGGGCAGGACCATCAGCTCCGCTCCGGGGATCGCGTGGTGCATGTCGAGGGAGCACGCGAGGGGCGTGAACAGGTCGCGCTCGGCGCCGAATACGAGCGTGGGCGCGGTGATCTCATGCAGCCGGTGCCGAAGGTCGTGGTCCGCCATCTGGGTGACCATGCGCAGGAAGACCTTCGGATCGAGGCGCTCGAAGTGCTGAAGGTACATCACGACGTCTTCGGTCGGGGCGTAGTAGCGGTCGACGAGGCCGGTTCGACGGCCGAACGGTATTGCCAGCGGCGATGCCGTCGCGGCGCGGATCAGGCGCGCCGAGCGCGGCCCGGCCCACCGTGACATACGCTGCAGCCAGGTGAGCGCGCGGCGGCTGCTCGAGCCGGCCAGGAAGGTGTCGAGTGGGCGGCCAGCGGTGCCGAACATTGGCACCAAGCCGGCGACGCCGCTCGGGCGCTGGTTCCACGCCTCCAGGATGACCTGCACGCCCATCGAGTGCCCGATGAGCACCCCGGGCGCGTCGGCGCCTGCGGCGACGCGGACGCGCTCGAGCTCGCGGGCGAGCCTCGGGATCGAGAGGTCGGCCCGCTCTGGGTCAGACGGCGGGTCGGCGACGCCGTGACCCGGGTAGTCCCAGGTGACGACGCGGAACCGGCCGCCGAGGTGGTCGACCAAATAGCGCCAGAAGAACGTCGAGACGCCGACGCCGTTGCAGAGCACGACGGGGCGGCCCGCGCCCGTTGCGCTCCATGCGACCGTCGATCCGTCGTCACAGGCCAGCGTTCCAGAGTCGATGGCGCAGTCCTGAAAAGGGAGGGGCCGCTTGGTGAAACCAAGCGGCCCCTAGAAAGAAGTGGAGGATACGGGACTCGAACCCGTGACCTCAGCAGTGCGAACGCTGCGCTCTCCCAACTGAGCTAATCCCCCACGAGACGCTGAACTCGCGAGGCGGCGCTCTTAACGCGACCGGTGGGGGCGTCAAGGACGTGCCTCACACGGCGGTCAATCGAGCCCCCTGGCTTCGAGATCTGCTTCGTCCAAGCCTAGATAATGACCGATCTCATGCAGGACGGTCACGCGCACCTCGTCGACCAAAGTGGCGCGGTCGTGGGCCAACCGCATGAGGTTGCGACGAAACAAGGCGATCGACGCCGGTAAGATCGCCCATGGGTCCGATGCGCCGTGGAGCGGGATGGTAGGGCCGCTGAAGCAGCCGACGATGTCCGCCGGCGGCATCGGCGGGTCGAACGACCGACACGTCGCTTCGTCCGGGACCTCCTCCAACACGATGGGGACATTCGCGAGCCACGCCCGAATCGATGGGTGCAACGCCAACAACGCGTCCTGGACGACCGCCTCTACCGTGGCGTCGTCGAGCGGGACCGGGCGGGGGAACGTGTGCGGGTCGAGGAAGTTGGCACGTTGGAGCGCACGATCCGCGCCCGTGAAGTCCGCCGTGCGCTCACGAAGCAGCCCGAGCAAGAACCAAGCGTCGGGCAGGTCCGGCCCGTGCTGGAGCGCCCGCGCCGCGGCGTCGCGGGCCTCGGCGAACCGCAACGTGTCGAAGTAGAGCGCGCCCAGGGCACACCACGACGGCGCGTGATCGGGGGCTCCACGCAAGGCGCCGCGGTACGCCGCCTCCGCGCGCGCCACGTCGCCGCGGGCGCGCAGCGCGTCGCCGAGCAAGAACCCGGCGCCCGGGTGGCCGGGGTGGGCCGCCAGCACACGCTCGCAGGCCCGGATCGCGAACGCGGAGTCGCCAGCGTCGAGCTTGGCTTCCGCCCGGTCGAGCAGCTCGTCGATCTGGTCGTTCGTCACCGGTCCGTCTCGCGTGAGAGGTTGTAGTCGTAGCGGACCGTCGCGTAGTCGCCGTCGGTCAGGGCAGGGAACTCCAACAACGCGACCTGACGCTCGAGGCACTTCCACACCGCCGGCCCGTTTGCGGACGCGTCCGCCTCTAGCCCAATCGGTACGCCGTCTTTCCCGATGTGGATCTTGAGGCTCCCGTTCGCGGTCTGGCCGAACGGGATGCCCAGGCGGATGCAGCCGTCGAATTCCTTCGTCGAGTGCTGCATGACCCGGCGCACCACCGCGGTGTCGAGCGACGCGCGCGCCATGGTCGGGGCGGGGACGAAGTCCAGCTTGGTGGCGAGGTCGAGCGCGATCTTGATGTTGGAGTCGCGCCCCGGGGGCACCTCGAACTGCGTCTCATAGGGGCGGAACCGGCTCTGGGTGACCGACAACACGACGATTCCGGTCTGCGGGTTCTCGATGCGCACGTGCGGCCCGCTGCCGACCAGCACGCCGTCGATGCGCACCTCGTCTGCCGTGGGGTCGATGTCGATGGTGAGGGAGGCGCTCCGCGACTGGTTCCACACCGGCAACAACGAGCTGCCGAGCGCCGCGACCGCGACGATGGCGACGAGGCCGATGGCGCCGGCGACCATGAACGGCGACAACGAGCTCACCCGCTCGACCTCGAAGGCGACGTTCGCGCGGTCCCCGTCCTGGGTCTGAACCGCGACGACGCCGGTGGCGCGCGTGCCGACGAAGCCCTGCGGATCGATGCGCACCTCGATCACCGCCTCGCTGACGCCCGGCTCGACGCGCTGCGGCTCGGCCAACAGCCACGGCTGGTCCGTGCTCACGCGCGCGCCGCCACCGCCCGTCACTTGGACCGTGAACCGCGTCGCGACCTTCTTGTTCTTCAGCGGCACGCGGCGGACCGTGTCGCCGACCACCTCGACGCGGGTCCGGTTGCGGATCTGCCGGTTGCGCGCGCGGACGAACGGGTCGGTCTCCGACGAGCGCCCCGGGAGCGGCTCGGCGTGGCGCATCCGGACCGGAGGCGCGGTGGGGGCGCCCATCACGGCGTCCGTGGGGCCGACGTCGCGGTGACGCGCCGGGGGGCCCGTGAGGTTGCCGCGCTCTGAGGTCGGGTGGAGCACCTCGAACGGCTGCACCGTCGACTTGACCGGCTCCGCGGGGCTCAACGACCGCTGGCGGTGAGGCTCGGCGGGCGCCGACGTCGGCGGGCGGGGCGACGACGGGCGGGACACCGGCGGCGGCGGGGGGCGCTGCGGGCTGGTCGCGGGACGCACGATCGGTGGGCGTGAGGAGGGCGGGGTGGACGGGACCGGCGGCAACGACTGCAGCCGGGGCCCCGGCGTGGGCGGCACCCGGAGCGGCGCGCCGACCTCCGCGGCGATGCGCGTCAGCGTCTCGGCGAACGCGCTCGCCGAGATGCCCATCTGCTCCGCGTTCCTGCGGAGGTAGTCCTCTTGTTCGTCTGTGAGGCTGCCCCCCTTGAGCATGCCGCGGATCGTGATCTCGAGGACGGGGAGCTGCGCCGCCTCCTCCATCCGTGCCACGTGCGCGGCGTACGCGGCAGGCTCACGCAACACCTCGGACAACGCGTGCATGTTGCGGATCAGGTACGCGGCTTCTTGCTTGTACTTG
>CAIUDO010000110.1 GCA_903897935.1 uncultured Pseudomonadota bacterium | reverse complement strand
CGAGGGTGGTGTCGTGGATGGCGACGATCGCGCGCAGACCGGTCACCGCGTCGTGGCAGAACACGACCTGCTCGTGGGCCCGGCTCTGCAGCTGTTCGAAGATGTTCATCATGCCCCCAAGAGTGGGCCGCGCGCCCCCCGGCGCCGGCAGTGGGGCCCCGTGTAAGGCGTGTCGCGGCAGGCGGGCAAGCGATGGGGCGCCAAGAAAGCGTGCGTGGGCGATCATCGGCGTAGCACGCCCGCTCTGCGGCGGCGGCGGCGCGCCCCCGGGGGCTGCCACCGACGCGCACGGCTCAGCCGCAGGTGCGCGTGGTCGCGTCGACCGTGCACACGAACGTGGCGTCGTCGCCGTACACGCTGGACCGGTTGCCCTGCGGGTTGGTGAGCTGGATGTCGCTGCGGCCGTTGTCCGTCTTGAGGGCGTCGGTGCCGTAGTCGCAGCTCGCCGACGCGTAGGTGTACAGGTCACCCTCCGTGACGAGCTGCACGCCCCAGTTGGTGTTCAGCCACGACCCGGCGGACGTCTTCTTGTCGCCCGTGCAGGTGCCCCACGACTGGTCGAGGTACACGCCGCTACCGACGTTGTCGTAGACCTCGACGTCGACCATGTCGAGCGTGGACATGCCGCCGATGCGGACCGCCGAGAAGTCGTCTTCGTTGCCCATGATGACGGCGTCGTGCAAGCTGACGGTGACGCCTTCGGCGATGGTGGCCATGTCGCCGTCGTTGTGGAGGCAGCGGTCCTGCTGGTAGTTCGAGATCGCGGCGCCGAAGCAGGCGTAGCCCTCGGTGATCGTGACGCCCGACACGTCGAACGTTCCGCCCGCCGCGTTGAGGAGGAGGACCTGCTCGACGCTGCCGCCCGACAACCAGGTGGTCTCGGCGCCGTTGAGGCTCTCGACGATCGTGCCGTCGCCGAGCGCGGTCGTCATCGCGTAGTAGACGCCGTCGCAGAAGCGCAGGGTGCCGGGCTCGGCCAGCTCGACGAACGCGGGCGAGCCGTCGACGCCGGCCGCGTAGTCCTCGGTGACGTCGACCGTGCCGGATGCGCCGAACCACGTGACGCGGCCGTCGTCGGACTTCCAGCCCTTGGCGGCGCAGTCGTTCTGCATCCCGTCGCACAGCTCCGCGGCGCCGGTGTAGACGGTTGGATCGGCGTCGTTGCAGTCCGTGTCGTTCTTCACGCCGCCGCACATGCGCATCGCCGGGTCGCCCTGGCCGTCGCCGTCGGCGTCGACGTAGCCGGCGTCGGCCGCGTCGGGCTCGTCCGTCTCGCCGTCGCAGTCGTCGTCCGCGCCGTTGCACACCTCGGTGCCGCCGCCGTTGATGTCGCCGTTGGTGTCGTCGCAGTCGCCGCTCGCGTCGATGTACCCGCTGCCCGGGCTGGCGCAGTCCATGACCTCGGTGGCGGCGTCGCCGTAGCCGTCGCCGTCGGCGTCCATGTACCAGGGGACCTGGTCGTCTTCGTCGATCTGCTTGTCGCAGTCGTTGTCGAGATCGTCGCAGGCCTCGACGGCGCCGGGGTTGATGGCGGCGTTGCTGTCGTCGCAGTCGTCGGCGCCGTAGCCGTCATCGTCGAGGTCGTCGTCCTCGGTCTCGGTCGGCGGGGTGGTGCGGGGGCCGGTCTCCTCGGTGGGGCCGGTCTCCTTCACGATGATGCAGGCGGACATCGACGCGAGGATGCCGACAGAGATCAGAAGTCGTGCGAACATTGGTGCCTCCTCCAAAGGACGCGGCAGCGTAGCCGAATTCACGCCCGGCGTCGCGCGCACGACACGTTATGCGGCGGCCCGCGGCGTCGGCTGCGGTGGAGGGGTGCATGGTGCGCGTACGGAGCTACCTGGAAGGTCGCTGGATGGACGGGGATGGCGCTGGGCAGCCCTTGTTCGACGCGTCGACGGGGGCGGAGGTCGCTCGGGCGTCGACGGTGGGCCTCGACCTCGGGGCCGCGCTCGCGTTCGCGCGGGCGGAGGGGGGGAGCCGCCTGCGGGCCATGACGTTCGGCGAGCGCGCCGCGCTGGTGAAGCGGCTCGGCGAGATCGTGCACGCCAACCGCGACGAGCTGTGTGACCTCGCGCGCGTCAATTCCGGCAACACCCGGTCCGACGCCAAGTTCGACGTCGACGGCGGGTCGAGCACGCTCGCGGCGTACGCGCGGTGGGGGGCGGCGCTCGGCGATCAGCGGGTGATGGTCGATGGCGACGTCACGCCGATCTTGCGCTCGAAGCGCTTCGTCGGTGTGCACCTCGTCGTCCCGCGGACCGGGGTCGCGGTGCACATCAACGCGTTCAACTTCCCGGCGTGGGGCATGTGCGAGAAGCTGGCGGTCACGCTGCTGGCGGGCATGCCGGCGCTGGTGAAGCCAGCCACGGCCACCGCGCTGGTCGCCGAGCGGATCGTCGCGCTGTGGGAGGCCGCGGGCGCGCTGCCGCTCGGCGTCGTCTCGTTGTTGTCCGGATCGGCCGGCGACCTGCTCGACCACCTCGGCCCGCAAGACGCCGTCGCGTTCACGGGCTCCGGCGACACCGGGCGGTTGATCAAGGGGCACCCGGCGGTCTTGAAGTGGAACGTGCCGGTCAACGTGGAGGCTGACTCGCTCAACGGCGCCGTGCTCGGGCCGGACGTCACCCCCGACAGCGACACGTTTCAGATGTTCGTGTCGGACGTGACCCGCGACATCACGCAGAAGGCGGGACAGAAGTGCACGGCGATCCGCCGCGTGCTCGTGCCGTCGTCGCGGGTCGCCGAGGTCGTCGAGGCGCTGTCGGACCGCCTCGCGAACGCCCCGATGGGCGATCCCTCCGAGCGGGCCACGATCGTCGGACCGCTCGCGACGGCGTCCCAGCGCCGCGACGTGACCGCCGGGCTCGAGCGCCTGATCGCGTCCGGCTGCACGGTCGCGTTCGCGGGCGGTGAGGTGCCGGCGGCCGGCTACTGGGTGGCGCCACGTCTGCTGGTCGCGCCGGAGGGGGGGACGGACGCGGTGCACGAGCACGAGGTGTTCGGCCCCGTCGCCACGATCGTGCCGTGGAGCGGCGACGCGTCCGAAGCTGCCGCGATCATCGCGCGCGGCGGCGGCGGCCTCGTCACCAGCATGTACAGCGACGACGCGTCGTGGTCGGGCGCGTTGTTGCTCGGGCTGTTGCCGTGGCACGGTCGCGTCGTGTGGGGAAGCCGCAAGGTGCACGACCAAGGCGCCGGACCCGGAACGGTGCTGCCCGACTTCGTGCACGGCGGCCCCGGGAAGGCGGGCGGAGGCGAAGAGCTGGGCGGGCTGCGCGGCGTGCGGTTCTACAGCCAGCGCACGGCGGTCCAGGCAGACGGCGCGCTGCTCGCGCGCGCCCTCGGGTTGCCGCTCCAGTGAGGTGAGGCTGGCGCGGGGGATTTTCGCGCGGCGGGTTTGACGGCTTCGTGTTGGCGTGCGAAGATCGGCGTCCCCCCAGGCGGGTTCCCCCCCGCCGCCTCTGCCCTGGAGTCATGATGTCGTGGATGGACCCGCCGGACGGCCGGCCGTGGGCGTTGCTCGCGCTGTGCGCGGGCAGCCTGCTGCTCAACGTAGTCTTGATCGCGAGCCGCGCGCTCGAGGGCGGCGCGCCTGCCCCCGTGGCCGAGAGCGAGGTCGTCGCCGCGGTCACGGCGCCCGCCGCGCCCCCGCCGGCCGCGGTCGAGCCGGTCGTCGCGCCCGCGTCCGAGGTCGAGGTGATGCACCTCGCGGTGGAGCGCTCGCTCGCGTACACGTTCGACAAGGCGGACGGCGCCCGCGGCGACGTCCTGGCCGCCGTCTTCTCGCGCCTGTTCGTGTGGGACCTCGACCTCACGAAGGACCTGCAGCCCGGCGACGAGATCGCGGTCGCGTTCCGGTACGAGGCGGATCTGCCGGTGATCGAAGCGGCGTCGTTGCGCTCGAAGAAGCACGGCAAGGCGTTCCACGCGTACCGGTTCACGCCGACCGGCGCTCCGTTCGCGAGCTGGTTCGACGAGACGGGCGAGGAGGTGGCCGGGCGCCTCGTGCGCGGCCCGATCGACGACTACGAGCAGATCACGTCGTTGCTCAAGGACCGCCCGCGGCACCGGGGCATGGACTTCAAGGCGCCCGTCGGCACCCCGATCGTCTCGCCGCGCGACGGCACGGTCGTCCGCACCGACTGGAACTGGTCGAACAACGGCAACTGCGTCGAGGTGGCGTACCGGGACGGCACCCTCGCGCGCTTCCTGCACCTCTCGCAGACCGACGTTCAGGCGGGCGCCACCGTCAAGGAGGGCACGGTGCTCGGCTTGAGCGGCAACACCGGCCACAGCACGGCGCCGCACCTGCACTACGAGCTCGAGAAGGCCGGCAAGGTCGTCGACCCGATCGACCTCCACGGGCTCACCCGCCGCACCGTGCCGGACGGCGATCGGGACCGCTTCGTAGACGCCCGCCGCGCGCTCGACGGGCTGCTCGCACCCGAGGCCTGATTCCGCCCGGGCTGCGACGATGGGAGACGTAGGTTCGTCCGACGAAGTCGGAAGGACCGAAGCGGTCGCTGGCGCTGACTGCGGGGCGCTGTTCCGTAGGTCGCGGCGGAGGCGTCAGCCAGGGCCCCCGCGTTCGGTGCGTCGGGGCCGAGGACTCGTTACGCAGCGGCCCCGGAGGCGCGCGGGTGGATCGGCTGTTGTCATCGCCAGACCTCCCGCGTTTAGCCGTGTTGATGCTCATCATCGCGGCGGTCAACGCGGCCGGCTTGTTGCTGTTCGCGGTGGACGTGCGGCTGCCGTTCGCGTTCTTGATCGCGCTGGTCGGGACCCTCGTGGCCCTGGAGAGCCCGCTTCTTGGAATCGCGCTGTTGCTCGCCGGCCGTGTCACGTCGACGGGCGCGAACGCGTGGATCCGCATCGGCTCGCTCAACCTCGACTTGTTCGAGCCGTCGGTCATGCTCGTGCTCACCGCGATCGTGCTGCGCATGGCGTCCCGCAAGACGTTCATGTGGCCCGACGCGCCGTGGCGCCTGCCGATGTTGGTGTTCCTCGGGTTCCAGTTCGTCTCGATCGTGTGGTCGGTCAACAAGACCGAGGGGATCAGCGAGATCGTCGCCACGTTGATCCTGCTCGCCACCACGTTCGCGATCCTCACGATCGTCAAGACGTACGATCACCTGCGCTACATGTCGTACGCCTGGATCGGTGCGTCGGTGCTCGTCGGGCTCGCCAGCGTGCTGGGCGTCACCACCCCCTCGGAGTCGGCTACGTTCGAGATGGCGTCCGGGAACCGGGCCGGCGGGTTCGGTCAGCACCCCAACTGGTTCTCGATGAACCTGATGTACGGCGTGATGCTCGCGGCGGCGTACACCCTGATCGAGCGGAAGCTCAACATGCGGCTGATCATGGCCGCTACCGCCATGTTCTTGTTCCTCGCGCAGATGATGTCGGGCAGCCGCGGCGGCTCGGGCGCGATCATCATCGGGTCGGGCATCGCTGCGATGTTCCACCCCGCGCTGCGCGCGCAGGTGTTCAAGTTCGCCGTGGTCGGCGCGGTGGCGGTCGTTGGCATCATCCTGACGGACGACGGCTCCACCGCGGCGGCGTTCTCCCGCATCTGGGTCGACAGCGCCACCGCCGACAGCCAGCTCGGTGCTGGCGTCCGCGAGCAGAACTGGCTCGTCTGCGTCGAGATGTTCAAGGACACCTGGGGCCGGGGCATCGGAGCGGGCGGCTACGAGACGCTGCTCCCGTTCTACAACTACTGGATCTCGAACAGCGACTACACGTACCCTCACGGGATCTTCTGGGGCATCCTGGCGCATTACGGCGTGGTCGGCCTGGTCTTGATGTTCTGGGTCGTCGTGGTCATCGTACGCATGACGGTCCAGATGGTGCGCTGGCTGCAAGGCAAACCCGAACAGATGCTCGTGCTGGCCATGTTCGGCACGATGATCGGGTACTTCTCGTGGTCGTTCTTCGAGTTCCTGTACGACGAGAAGCCGTTCTGGGAGTTCTTGGGACTGTATACGGTCCTGTGGACGATCGCGCGCAACGAGGCCCAGGCGGCCGAAGCCGCCGCGGCGCCCCCGCCGAAGGCGGCTCTCGAGGTGCCCGAGACTACCGATCGGATCGCCGAGCCGCCGGTGGGGCCCGACGACGACACCGGGCGCCGCGCGTGGAGCGGGGCCGGTTCGTGACGGGTTGGTTCGCGCTCTTCCTCGTCACGGTCGTGGTCGCGGTCGCCGCGGGCTGGGTCGGACGGGCGAGGCCGATCGTGCTCGACAGCGAGCGGCTGTTCAAGGTGGCGCTCGCGACGGGGCTGCGCGTGCGCGTCGAAGGGGCGGGCGGCGGCGCGGAGGACTGGGCGTCGGCGGTGGTGCGCTTCGTGCCGTACCACCCCGCGGGCCGCGATCCGGCCCGCAAGGTGATGACGCCCGGCGCTGAGACGTGGTCGGGGCCGGCCCTCCCCGGTGAGCGCGCGCTGCTGGAGGCGCTCGCGAAGCGCCCGGATGTGCCGGGTCGGTGGCAGCGGATGTTCGACGAGGACGAGGTCGCGTTGGCGGCGCGCCTCGACGATCCGGCCGACCTGGGGCCGACGTGGGACCCGGCGGCGTGGCTCGGGCCCGGGCTGTCGTGGGACGGGGTCGGGGCGTGGGTCGCCGGCGGGGACGGGCCGGTCGGGGAGGCGGTGTCCCGTCGGATCGGGGCGGCGCGCTGGGTGATCGTCGACGGCGCGCCTGGGTTGCCCGAGCTCGGGCGCGCGCTCGGGTCGGAGCTCGGCGCGCGCGTCGCCGCGGTGGTCCCCTTCGACGACGACTTCGACACCATGCGGCTCGCCGTCGCGAAGGCGCTCGCCGACGCCGCCCCCAAGGTCGCCGATCGGCTGTTCCTCGTCGCGAGCGGGCTCGCCGTGCAGCCCTTGCTCGCCGCGCTCGCCGACGCCCCGGACGCCCGCGACCGGCTGTCGGCGGTGTTGCTGCTGCACCCCGCGATGGCGGGCGACCCAGGCCGCGAGGGGCCGTTCGGGGAGGTGGCGTGCCGCGATCGGGTCGCCGGCGCGTGGCGTCACGCGACCCTCGACGTCGAGCGGATGGTGGCGCGTCCGTGGTTCGCCATGCAATGGCTCGATCGGTCGACGTCTCCGCCGTCCGCGGGGGGCCTGCCGCTGGTGACCGCGTCGCTGCCGGTCCCGTCGGACGAAGGCGGGCTCGAGGCCTCGGTGCTGCGCCTGGAGCTGGGCCCGCTGGCGGCCGACCCCGAGGCGCCGCTGGAGCTCGTCGCGCGCGCGCTGTGGCTGGTGCTGTCGGTGTGGGCGGTGCGGTGACGGCGTTGGTCGAGGTGACCGACCTGGTCCGCACGTTTCAGGTGCGCCCGCGGCGGCGGGGCGTCGTTGGCGCGCTGCGCGACCTCGTCAGCGGGCGGTCGGTCGAGGTCGCGGCGCTGTCCGGGGTGTCGCTCACCGTCGGCGCTGGGGAGATCGTCGGGTACATCGGGCCCAACGGCGCGGGCAAGTCGACGACGATCAAGTGCGTGACCGGCATCTTGAAGCCGACGTCGGGCACCGTGCGGGTGTGTGGCCTCGACCCTTGGAAGGAGCGCTCGGCGCACGTGCGCAACATCGGGGTGGTGTTCGGCCAACGAACCCAGCTCTGGTGGGACCTCGCGGTGGTGGAGGCGCTCGATCTCCTGGCGGCCGTGTTCGAGGTCCCTCCTGACCTCTATCGAAGTCGGCTCGGTGCCTTGCAGGAGCTGCTCGACCTGCAGCCGCTGCTTCGCACGCCGGTGCGGGAGCTGTCGCTCGGCCAGCGGGTGCGGTGCGACCTCGCCGCCGCGCTCTTGCACGCCCCGAGGGTCGTGTTGCTCGACGAGCCGACGATCGGTCTGGACGTCGCGGTCAAGCACAAGATCCGCGCGTTCGTGCGCGATCTTGCCGCTCGGGACGGCGTCGCTGTGTTGTTGACCACCCACGATCTCGGCGACGTCGAGTCGTTGTGCCACCGGGTGGTGCTGGTCGATCGTGGGGCGGCGGTGTTCGAGGGCACGCTGGACGCCTTACGCGCGCGGCTGGGCGGGCGTCGCCGGTTGGTCGTCACCACACGCGGGCCGATCCCGGCGGTCGCCCGCGACCAGCTGGCGGCGCGGCTCGGCGTGGTCGTCGGCGAGCTGGCGCCGGATCGCGTGGAGATCACGTTCGCGGCGGGTCAGTCGGCGAGCCCGATCGTCGCGGCGGCGCTGGAGGTGTTGGGCGCGACGGTCGACGACCTCTCGCTCGCCGAGCCGTCGATCGAAGAGGTCGTCGCAGCGTTCTACGCGGAGCAGCGCTCGTGATGCGCGCCCAGGTGTGGTGGGCGTGTGTGCGCCTCGGGGCGCTGCACCGGTTCGCGTACCGCATGGAGGTGCTGTCCGCGGTGGTGTCGGCGGCGGTGGTCGTGTTCCTCAACGCGAGCGTGTGGAACGCGGTCGTCGACGGGCGGCCGGGGCTCGCTGGGTTGTCGCCCGTCGAGGTGTCGACCTACGCGGTGATCGCGTGGATCGCCACGATCGTGAGCGCCACCCGCTTGGACGAGATCCTCGGCGCACGGGTGCGCGACGGGCAGATCGCGACTGATCTCATCAAGCCGCTCGATCTTCACCTTTGGCTGATCCTGCGTGATCTCGGGCGCGCGGGGGCGTCCGCGGCGCTGACCGCGGCTCCGGTGCTCGTGCTCGCGGCGTCGGTGTTCCCGTTCGTGTGGCCGTCGCGCGTGGGCTCGTGGCTGTGGGTCGCGCTCTCGATGGTGCTGGCGACGTTGATCGGCGGCCAACTTGCGTTCTTGATCGGGTTGGTCGCATTCCGGCTGAAGAACGTCTCGGGGTTGGCGCACTTCAAGGCGTCGGCGACGGCCGTGCTGTCCGGCGCGGTCGTCCCGGTGCAGGCCATGCCCGACGCCCTGCGCGACGTCGTCGTCTGGTTGCCGTTCCAGGGCATGAGCCACACGCCCGCGATGTTGTTCTTGGAGCAGCTCGACGGGGCAGGGGTCACGCGCGCGCTCGGGGTGCAGGCGGCGTGGGTCGTGGGCTTGTTCCTGGCGTGTCGATGGTCGTGGGCGCGGGCGATCGACCACCTCACGGTGCAAGGCGGATGACGCGCGTGATCACGGCGTGGGTCGCCCAGCGCGTCAAGGTGCGCCTCGCATACCGCGGCGACTTCGTGTTTCAGGCGCTCGGCGACGCGGTGATCACGCTCGTAGGCCTGTTCCTCATCGCGACCATCTTCACGCACGTGCCCGACGTGCGCGGCTGGGACGTTCACGAGCTGCTGGTGTGCTGGGGCATGGCCGAGGCGTGCCTGGGCACGTTCTGGGTGGTGTTTCAGGGCATCTACGCCATCAACCGGACGTACATCCTGGGCGGTGAGCTCGATCGCCTGCTGTTGCGGCCCGTCGACCCGTTCGTTCAGATCCTGCTGGACAACCTGCACCTCGAGGACGTGCCCGTGATCGGGCTGGGGCTCGTGGTGCTCATGATCGGCGCGCACGGCGCGGGCGTCGTGTGGGGCCCCGCCGAGATCGTGATGCTGCCGGTGATGGTGGTGTCCGGCGCGCTCGTCATCGGCGGCTTGCTCACGGCGGTGACCGCGCTCGGGTTCTGGGTGCACCACCAAGGGTCGGCGATCGGGCTCGCGTACCAGCTCACGGTGTATGGTAGGTACCCCCTCGACTTCTTGCCGCGGCCGCTCGCGATCCTCGTGAGCACCGCGATGCCGTTCACCTTCGCCGGGTTCTTGCCGGCGACCTGGTTCTTGGATCGGCCGGAGTGGCACCCGTACGCGGCGATCCAGCCGCTCGTCGGGGTCACCCTGATGTTCGCGGCCCATCGGTTCTGGACGTGGTCGAGCCACCGGTACGCTTCGACGGGCACCTGACGTCCGCGTCGGTTCGCGCGTGGGTTACGATGCGGCCACTTCGAGGAGAGCCCGTTGCCTCACGCCGCGCTGCGCCACTTCGAGCGGTTGCTCGCCAAGGATCCGGTGCTCCGCGACGCGCTCGCCGCGGCGCTGCCGCGCGGCACCGGGGGCGCCCGGTTCGTCCCGGACGTCGAGGTGCTCGACTGCGGAGACCACTTCTTGGTTCGCATGGACCTCCCGGGGGTCGCGCGCGCGTCGGTGCGCGTCCGGCTCGACGGCGGGCGGATCAAGGTCTCCGGCGCGCGGGCCATCGATCGGCCCGACGGCGCGCGGGTCCGCACCAACGAGCGCGCGGAGGGCTCGTTCGAGCGTGAGTTCTTGCTCCCGGCCGACGTGGACGGCGCGGGCGTTCGGGCGCGCCTCGTCGATGGTGTGCTGTCGGTGACCGTCCCGCGTCGGGCGGGGGCGCGGGCCCGCGACGTCGACGTGGACGTCTGAGCTCCGGCCCGGCGCGGCACGAGCGCGGCGATATGCGGTCATCGGAGGGCGGGTGCGACATCGAACCTTGCACGCGGAGTTGGGCGCGAGCGGCGCGATCTCGTTGCCGGTGCTCGAGGTGGGCTCCGCGGGCCCGCTGGTGGTCATCACGGGCAACATCCACGGCGACGAAGCGACCGGGATCGTCGCGTGTCACCGCCTCGCGGCCGCGTTGCACGGCAACATGGGGCACGGCCGGGTCGTGATGCTGCCGTCGCTGAACCCCGCCGGCCTCGCGCAGATGGTCCGGGTGGTCCCGATGGACGGCGCTGATCTCAACCGGGTGTTCCCGGGCTCGGTGACCGGCACCGCGACCCAGCGGCTCGCCGCTCGGATCTGGCAGGAGCTCGTGCGCTTGTCGCCGGCGGCCGTCATCGATCTGCACGCCGACAGCGCGCTCTCGATCCCGTACGTGATCGCGGATCGGCCGGTCGACCTGCCCGTCGACGAGCGGATCGGCCTCGAGGCGCGGGTGCTCGAGATGGCCGTCGCTACCGGCATCACGGTCGTCCACGAGTACCCTGACGACGAGTACCGGCGGTACGCCTTGGACCGGTCGTTGGCCGGCGCGGTCGTGAACCGGCTGCGACGGCCGGCGGTGACGATCGAAGCCGGCGGGCGGCGCCTCATCGACGCGGCGGCCGTCGACACGATGGTCTACGCCGTCGCGGGGGTGCTCGCGTGGCTTGGGGTAGCGACCGTGCCGCGCGGGTCGCCCCCGGCGCGGGTCGCCGGGGGCCCGTGGCGGCGCGCGAACGCGATCCGGAGCCGCGAGGCGGGGGTGCTCGTCCCGCTGGTGTCGCCGGGGGCTCGCTTCGAGGCGGGCGAGGTGATTGGTGAGGTTCGAACGGTCGCCGGAGAGGTTCGCGAGCGCCTCACCGCGCGAGAATCGGGGATGGTGATCGCGTGGGCGGACACAGCGTGGGTGGCGGCAGGGGGCGGGGTGGCGACGATCGCCGTGGCGGAGCACAGCGGCCGGAGCGGCGCGGGGGGCTGAGCGTCAACGGGTACTCCGAGGGGTGGCTCGGAAAGGGCTTCTCCTGGGTCTACCCCGCGGAGCTCGTGAACCCTGGCGCGTTGCCAGCGCCCGGCGAGGAGGTCGTCGTGCACGGGGCCGGCGGCAAGGTCCTCGGGCGCGGCCTCGCCGACGCCGGCTTCGTCGCCGTGCGGGTGTATCGGCACGACGGGGGCCCGCTCGACGACGCCTGGCTGTTCGGGGTGCTCGACCGGGCCGCGGCGCTGCGCGACGTCGTCGTGGCGCCCGACACCACCGGCTACCGGCTGGTGCACGGCGAAGCCGATGGGCTGCCCGGCGTTCGGATCGACTGGTGGGACCACCACGCGGTGATCGTGCTGGACACCGAGGCCGCGCGGCCGCTCGTCGACGGCGTCGTGCGCTGGCTCGTCGAGCGCCGCGCCCCACGCTCCGTGCGGCTGTGCTACCGGCTCGACCCCCGCGACGAGGCGCGTCGGGCCCAAGCGGGCGACGCGCTCGACCCGACCTGGCTCGTTGGGCACCCGCCGCGCAGCGACGTCGCGGTGCGCGAGAACGGGATCGTGTACCAGGTGCGGATCGGCGGCGCCCCAGACGTTGGCTTGTATGCCGATCTTCGGGACGTCCGCAGGTGGTTCGCTCCGATGATGGCGGGCCGCCGGGTGCTCAACACGTTCGCGTTCACGGGCGCGTTCTCGGTCGCGTCCTTGGTGGGTGGCGCGGCCGAGGCGGTCAGCGTGGACCTGTCGGAAGAGAGCCTCGATCGTGCCGAAGCGAACGTCGTCGCAAACGGGATCGACCCGGTGCGCCACACCGCCCTGTGTGACGACACGTTCCGGGTGCTCGACCGGTTCCGGCGTACGGGCGAGACGTTCGACGCGATCGTCCTCGATCCACCGGCGTTCTCGCGCACCAACGACGGTGACGTGTGGTCGGCGAAGCGCGATTGGCCGCGCCTCGTCGCGGCGGCGCTGCGGGTGTTGGCGCCGGCGGGGCTGCTCCTGGCGGTGTCCAACCAGGGCGAGCTGTCGCCGCGGAACTACCGCGGGCTCGTCGAGGAGGGCTTCCGGAAGGCCGGGCGTGAGGGCCGCGAGATCCTCTGGGCGACCCAGGGGCCGGACTTCCCGTCGTCGACGACGTTCCCGGAGGGGCGCTACCTCAAGGTCGGCTGCTGGAGCGTCTGACTACCGGTTGACAGCGCGCAGGCCGATCACGGACGTGCCCGCGAGGACCAGGTCGTCCGGGTAGAGCGGCACCTTGACCTCGGCACGCAGGATGCGCCCGTCGTTATGGCGCACCACATACGTGGGGCAACGGTCGTGGACCGGGGTGAGCTCCGCGTATTCGCCCATCACCTCGATGGTCGCCTGACGGCGCCCAGCGAGCGCACGATCGAGCGTGAACCCGTTCGCCTTGGCGCGCGCGGCGCGTTGGCCGGCGCACCAGCGGATGTTGTCCTGGCCGCGGCGGTCTGGGTACTGCAGGCCAGGGTGCCCAGGTTCGCGGCCAAGCTCGGCCTTCTGGCCGACCGCGACGGGCAGCCGCATGTCGCTGTCGCGCACGACCACGCCCAGGTAGCCCTCGTTGAACTGGTGGTAGACGTGCACCCCGACCGAGGTGGAGATGCGCGCCCCGCCTTCGAGCGGCATCGACTCCCCGGAGTGCAGCGTGCGGCCGTTGACCGAGACGCCGGGCGCCATCGCGAGCAGCGTGCTGCCCTCGGCGTTGATGTCGATCCGCAGCACCGCGCGATCGGAGCGGTTGACCCACTCGCCGTTCGGCATGAGGTCGTACGAGTACGACGCGACGACCTCGGACAGCGGCACCTGCGGCAGCGCGATGCCACACATGACCAGCTCGTACTCGGCGTTCGTCCCTACGTCGATCACGATGGTGTCGCTGCCGTGGGTGCGCGACGCCGCCCGGATCGCCTGATCGATCGCGGTGTCGATCGCGGTCGGCGTACCGACGACGAGCCCGCGCCCCATGTCGGACCACGACTGGCGGTCCGACTGGCTGATGTTGTAGGTGCACAACCACAGCGCGGCGGGATCGAGCACCGGAAGCGCCGACACGGCCTGCTCCAGCGCCTCCGAGTTGGGCACGAACTGTTCGAGGAGGATGACCGGGTCAGGCGGCAACATCGGCGGCTTCTGCCCGCGACGGTACCGTACGAGGTTGCCCAGCCGCGCGGCGTTGGAGACCGTGTCGGGCAGCCAGGCGCGATGGCGCGGGACCGCTCGGAAGATCTCCTGGCCGCCGGGGATGCCCTTCAAGTTGAAGCGCCCGACGATGTCCCACGGGATCTCGGAGGCGCTCATGCAGACGCGTGTGCCGGCGCCGAACCAGATCTCGCCGGGCGAGGTCATGTCGACGATGCGCTTGGCCATGTTGGCGGGCTCGCCGAACGCGTCGCCGGCGATCTCCTCGACATCGCCCGTGTTCATGCCGATCTTGAGCGGGGAGCCCTGGCCCTCTGTGGTCACGCTCTCCTGGATGTCGAGGGCGGCGCGCAACGCGTCGGTCGCGGACGGGAACAGCAGCATGAAGGAGTCGCCGAGGTTCTTCACCACGCGCGCCCCTTCGTAGCGCGCGGTCACGGGCGCGATGACCTGCTCGTGCCACGCCAACAGGTTCCGCAGACCCGCCCGATTCGCGTCAGCGGTCTTCTGCGTGAAACCTGTAAGATCGGTGAATAACACCGTTCGGGTGACGCTCGCCATTCCCGCAGTCGCTCCCGGTTGGGGCCCGTTCGCAGGCTACCCCATTTCGGGCGCGCTCGTCGAGCAGACATATGGGGTTGCATCGAAGCGCGGCATTTTCCCGCGTCCGGCCCCCCACGCGCTCGTCGGCGGCGGGGCGCGACACGCTCAGTTAGACGCCGACACCTGAGGGGGAGCCATGGGAGCCACGCTGTCCGTGAACCTGAACAAGGTCGCGCTCCTCCGCAACGCGCGCGGCCGGAACGTGCCGGATCTGTTGGAGTGGGCCGACCGCGTGCTCGAGGCCGGCGCGCACGGGATCACGCTACACCCAAGGATGGACCAGCGTCACGTGCGGTTCTCGGACGTGCCGGCGATGGCGGCCCACCTGGCAGGCCGAGGCGTCGAGCTCAACGTGGAGTGTGAGGATCACCCCTACCTCATCGACATGGTGGTCGACGTCGGGCCGGCCCAATGCACGCTCGTCCCGGTCGATCCCGGCGAGGTGACGTCGTCGCACGGCTGGGACCTCCCACGGCTCGCCCGCAGGCTCGGGCCGACCGTCGCGCGCGTGAAGGAGCGCGGCGTGCGCGTGAGCGCGTTCACCGACCCGATCCCGGAGATGCAGGCTCACTATGCCGCGCTCGGCGTTGACCGCGTCGAGATCTATACGGGGCCGTTCGCGTGGGCGTGGACCACGGAGCCGACCGGGCCCGAGACGGAGCGGGTGTGGCGCACCGGCGCGGCCGCGCGCGCCGTGGGCCTCGGGTTGAACGCCGGGCACGACCTCGACCGCCACAACCTCGTGGGGCTCGCGGCGCTGCCCGGGCTCCAGGAGGTGAGCATCGGGCACGCGCTGACGGTGCGGGCCCTGGAGGTCGGGATGAGCGCCGCGGTGCGGGAGCTGCTCGCGGCGCTCGGGGATGGGGGAGCGGTCCGCGCCTGACCCGCGGGGCTCAGCTCGTCGGCTCCGCCACGTACAAGCTGCCGCCGTGACCGGCGAACTCGCTGGCCTTCTCGCCCAGGCCGGCCTCCAACGCCGCAGCTTCGTCGAGCTTGTGCTGTTCGGCGTACGCCCGGACCTCCTGCGTGATCTTCATCGAGCAGAAGCGCGGGCCGCACATCGAGCAGAAGTGCGCGACCTTGGCGCCAGCGGCGGGCAGCGTCTCGTCGTGGAACGAGCGCGCGGTCCCGGGGTCCATCGCCAGGTTGAACTGGTCTTCCCAACGGAACTCGAACCGGGCGCGCGACAGGGCATCGTCGCGGTCGCGGGCGCCGGGGTGGCCCTTCGCGACGTCGGCGGCGTGCGCCGCGGTCTTGTAGGCGATCATGCCCTGCTTGACGTCGTTCTTGTCGGGCAGGCCGAGGTGCTCCTTCGGCGTGACGTAGCACAACATCGCGCAGCCCTGGCTGCCGATCACGGCGGCCCCGATCGCGGACGCCAGGTGGTCGTACCCCGGCGACACGTCGATCACGAGCGGCCCCAGCGTGTAGAACGGAGCTTCATGGCACGCTTCGAGCTGAAGGTCCATGTTCTCTCGGATGAGGTTGAGCGGCACGTGGCCGGGCCCCTCAATCATCACCTGAACGTCGTGCTGCCACGCGACCTTGGTGAGCTCGCCGAGGGTGCGCAGCTCGCTGAGCTGGGCGTCGTCGTTGGCGTCGGCGAGGCAGCCGGGGCGCAGGCCGTCGCCGAGCGAGAAGCTCACGTCGTACTTCTTCATGATCGCGCACAAGCGCTCGAAGTTGCTGTAGAGGAAGTTCTCCTTGTGGTGGTGGAGACACCACTTTGCCATGATGCTGCCGCCGCGCGACACGATCCCGGTGATGCGGTTGGCGGTGAGCGGGACGTACCGCAGCAAGACGCCCGCGTGGATCGTGAAGTAGTCGACCCCTTGCTCGGCCTGCTCCTCGATGACGTCGCAGTACAGGTCGATGTCGAGCTTCTCGACCCTGCCGTTCACCCGCTCGAGCGCCTCGTAGATGGGCACGGTCCCGATCGGGACCGGGCTGTTGCGCAGGATCCACTCCCGGGTGGCCCGGATGTCGGCGCCGGTCGACAGGTCCATCACGGTGTCGGCGCCCCACTGGACCGACCAGCGCAGCTTCTCGACCTCCTCCTCGATGGACGAACTGACCGCTGAATTGCCGATGTTCGCGTTGACCTTCACGAGGAACTTCCGGCCGATGATCATCGGCTCGAGCTCCGGGTGACGACGGTTCGCCGGGATGATGGCCCGCCCCGACGCGACCTCGGCACGCACGAACTCGGGGGTCACGCCCTCGCGGATCGCGATGAAGCGCATCTCTTCCGTGATCTCGCCGCGGCGCGCGTAGTGGAGCTGGCTGAAGTTGGTGTCGCCGCGGGCTTCGCGCCGGGCGACCCACGGCGCCCGCCGGGGCGGCAGGCCGAGCCGAGGGTCGCCGCCGAGCGGGCCGGAGGTGTCGTACAGGCGAAAGGTGTCGCCCGTCGTGAGCGGGATCTCGCGGAACGGCACCTGCAGGTCGCCGACCGTGATCTTGCGGGACCTGCCGCCGTTGAACGTTTCGAACTCAGCCAATTCCGGCCTCCGAGTGGGACACGCGTCGTCCCGGGCGAGCGGCTGTCTAACGGACCGCGCTCGTGCACGTGGAGGGACGCGCCGCGATCCGTATCCGCGGCGGCCTGGGAAGCGCGCGGTCGCCGGTCGGGTAGCGACGCGGTGCGCGGGTTACCGAGCGGTCATGCGGCTGGTCGTTGCGGAGAAGCCGTCGGTTGCGCGCGATCTCGCGCGGGTTCTCGGCGCGAGCAGGAGAGGAGAGGGCTGCCTCGACGGCGACGGCCTCCGCATCACGTGGTGCGTGGGCCACCTCGTCGAGCTGGAGGATCCCGAGCATTACGACCCGGCCTGGAAGCGGTGGAGCCTCGACACGCTGCCGATGCTGCCCGAGGCGTTCGTGCTGCGGCCCCGAAAAGAAGGCCGGGACCAATGGAAGATCGTGCGCGCGCTGCTGCGGGACCGCGCCGTCACCGAGGTCGTGAACGCGTGCGACGCCGGGCGCGAGGGGGAGCTGATCTTCCGGCTCTGCTACGAGCTCGCCGGCTGTAAGGCCAGGGTGCTGCGGCTCTGGGTCAGCAGCCTCACGCCGGAGGCCATCCGAGACGCCTGGGCCGACCTGCGTCCCGGTGCCCGCTACGACGCCCTCGGCGACGCCGCCCGGTGTCGCTCCGAGGCCGACTGGTTGGTGGGTCTCAACGCCACCCGCGCGCTCACCTGTCGTGCGCGGGAAGGGGGCGGTGGCGTCGTGCTTTCCGTCGGTCGGGTGCAGACCCCGACCCTGGCGATGATCGTCGGTCGCGATCAAGAGATCGCCGCGTTCGTGCCCGAGGTGTACTGGCGCGTCGAAGCCGACCTCGCGGTCGCCGAGCCCGCCGCGCGCTGGACGGCGGTGTGGGTGCGG
>CAIUDO010000109.1 GCA_903897935.1 uncultured Pseudomonadota bacterium | reverse complement strand
GCGCGCACGAGGGTCATGTAGACCGCCTCCGGGGTGCAGGCGAGATGTTCCGCGACCTTGGATGCGGGCAGCGGCGAGCGAGGCGTCCCGTCGGTCGAAAGGCCGTAGAACAGCGACAGGATCGTCGCGTAGCGCGGGTGTTCGGCCGTGAGTTCGCGCATCGCGATCTCGAGCAGGTTGTCGGCCCAGAGCCGGAGTTCTGCGTCGAACTCGTCAGGCGCAAGCGTCTCGCGAGCGGTCGTGTCCGAGTTGTCGACCGGGCCGTGCGTGCGCATCCACGTCTTGACGAAGTTGCGCACGACGCCGCTCAAGTAGCTGCGGAACCTGCGATCGCGGTCGGCGCGTTCGACGGAGCGGCTGATGTAGACGTAGCCCCAGAAGTCGTCCTCGGCCGCCTGGCGCAGCCGAGGGCTGTGGACGCTGGCTCCGATCAGTCCGCGCACGAAGGGCTTGTAGCGATCGACGAACCACCGCCAGGCGCCGTCGCGGTCGTTCCCGGAGAGCGTGGCGATGCGCGACCAGTGCGTGGTCACGCCGGCGCCGGCGTCGTCGAAGGGGATTGCGGTGTCGTCGTGCACGGGTGAGGGGCGGCAGGAACGAGGTGGGCGCAGCCGGGATGTCCGCGCGCTCGCCTTGGATCCTAACGAGACTGGCCCCTTTGGCGACCCCGCAGCGGACGCGTTACATCTCGTCGCGGATCTCGATCGTGCCACCGACCGCAGCGGGCGCGTCGGCCGTGTCCTCGGCCCCGGGCAGCGGAGTGGTCAGCGCCTCGACGAACGTCCGTGCCGCCACGTTCGACGGATCGATCTCCAGGACTCGGCGGAACGCAACGAGCGCCTTCTCGGGTTGCAGCGAGAACTTGAGATTGTAGGCGAGCACGAACTGGGCCATCGCGTCGTAGGGCTTGGCCTCGAGATAGCGACGCAGCGCCGCCATCTGGTCCTCGAAGTCCTTCGGCTCGCGGTAGAGCAGCCGTTTGTCGTTCTCGGCGCGCGCGAGGCCGGGCTCCAAGCGGATGCCCTCGCCGATCAAGAACGCCGCGAAGTGGTAGTCCGCGAGCGCGAACTCCGCGTCGGCCATCACGAAGTGCAGCGACGCGTCGGCGGGCAGCAATGTGCGCGCCTTGCCGTATGCGTCCGCGGCGTCGCGATAGCGGCCTTCGGCGAAGTAGTAGTCGCCGTATTCCACGTAGCGGCGGCCTTGTTCTTCGGGCGTCAGTTCGCGCGCGCTGGCGAACGAGGGCTCGTCGCTGGGCAGCGAACTCGAGGTTGCGACGGGTGCCGGTGTGGCTGTCTCCGAGGGATACGACGTGGTGACGTAGGTCGTCTCGTAGATCACCGGGCCGTAGTAGTTGGCTGGCATCCACCAGATCGGCGTGTAGCACGGGCGATACCACCACGGATCCCAGCCGCAGTAGCCGACGTTCCACCACCAGCGAGTGCCCGGCCAGCAGCCGTTCCACGTGTAGTAGGACGACCAGCCCCAGCACGACGAGCCGTAGCCGTAGCCAAAGCTCAGTCCGACGCACCACGACGGCGCGCTCGAGCACCATGGGTTCCAGTAGCCGACAGGCCGGCACGGGTTCCAGACGGGTCCGTAGCAAGTCCCGCCGTAATAGGGCCGCGTGCCGCAGTAGCCGCCGTAGGACCAGCCGCGGGTCGCATTGTGGAGCAGGCCCGAGCCATGGGTGCGCGGCCGTGAGACGAGGCCTGGCACAAAGGTGTTCGTGACCGGGCGCGAACCAGGTTGGGCGATCGGGCCGTTCGGACGCGGGGCGGGACGGGTGTCGGCACCGGGACGGGGCCCTCCGCGTGGGCCAAGGGTCGCACGAGTCGGCTCGTAGCGATCCACGACCTGTGGCTTGCTGGCAGGCAAGCCAGACCCTCGCGGTCGCGGCGTGAGGCCGGGGTTGGCAGGCTTCACCTGAGCGCCGCCGACAGGTCGCGAGCCGGAATCAGGTCGATCGCCGCGCGGCCTCGGGGTGACGACGGGATCGTAGCGATCGGAAGACACGGGCTTGGTCGTTGGCCGACCCGACGAGCCGAGGCCAGGTCGCGAAGTGGGGCGGTCCACCGGCTCGTTCGTGATCGTGCCCTTGCCACTAGACGGACCGCCAACGGGCCGACTCGGCCGGTCCGCTGGGTCGCTCGTGGTGGCTCCCTTGCCGTTTGTGCCGCCGAGTGTGGGACGGCTTGGTTGCGGGCGGGGGGACGAGCCTGTGGTCGCGTCTCGATCGCTCCCTTTCACGCTGCCGCCGACCGCGCGTGGAGGTGTGTAGGTCGAGGAGCCTGGGCGGCTGCTCGGGGCCGAGGGCTGCGGCCTGGTGGGGCTGCTGGCGCCGG
>CAIUDO010000108.1 GCA_903897935.1 uncultured Pseudomonadota bacterium | reverse complement strand
TTGTGACGCGCCGCGAGGTACGCCATCCGCGAGCGCGTCGCGGCGTCGACCGGCAGGCCGACGTTCTTCGCGAGGGCTGGCGCGAGCAACGCCTCGTCGCCGAGCTTCTCGGCGACGTCCATGGCCTTGCCGACGTGCTGCGTGGCGATGTTCGGGTCGATCTCGATGGCGTTGCGCCACGCGATCAGCGCCGAGTACGACATGTCGAACGACTCGAGCAGGTCGCCGAGCTTGATCCAGGCGTCGCCGTGGCCGGCGGACTTCGTTGGGTCGGCCAGGATGGGCAACAGCGCGTCGGCCGCGTGTTGTTTCGCGCCGCGGGCGACCGCCTCGTCGTAGTCCTTGAACCACTCGGTGCGCTGGGCGACGGTCATCGCCGGCACCGGCGCCGCCGGGGTGGTGGCGGACGCCTCACCGCCGACACTCGCCGCGAAGGCGAGCGCCGCGACGAGCAAGGTAGCGCTTCGGAAGGCACGAATTGGCAAGCTCACCTGCCCTCCGCCTTGGAAAGGAAGGTGAGCCCGACCAGGAAGTTCACGTTCTGCTTCACGAACATGCTCTGGGTCAGCTTCCGCTGCTCGAGCAGCACGTCGTCGTGCAGCTCGGCGCGCAGCGCGAGGCGCTCACCCAAGAAGATGCGCGAACCCACGCCCAACGACACGGTGGGCGCGACGGCGAAGCCGCCGTCTTGCAGGATGCTCTGCTCGAAGCTGACCCCGGCGCGGGCCGCGCCGTACACGTCATAGTGCAGGACCTTCGCACCGTTCAGGTTCATCTTCGCGTAGATCGGGGACCAGCCCACGCCAGCGAGCACCGAGCCCAGGTACCGGTACGCGTCCGGCGAGACGCTGTACGTGGGGGACTGCAGCTCGTTGAGGGTCGCGGTGGGCAAGCCGTAGCCGCCGCCCGCGAGCACCGTGAACCCGACCGATTCCGAGAAGTGGTAGTCGAACGACAGCTGGCCGTTCGGGGTGGTGAGGTACGCGTCGAACGGCATCAGGCCCGCGTGGAAGCCGAACTCGGTCCGGCCTTCCTTCGGGTAGAGCAGCTTCTGCACGACGCGTACGTCGGTCTCTTTGATGACCCCGATATCCACGGCGTCGGCGGCAAGCGCGGCCGAGCCGGTGATGGCTCCCGCCACGGCACAGAGCGCCCACACGAGCGGGGTGGCCATCGAACGCAGCACGGAGGACATGAACACTCCGAAAGTGGCAAAACGCTAGGTCAGAAGGGGAGTTCGCGAGGCATGCCGTCGAGCGGCAGGTAGTAGATCTCGACGTCGGCGTTGTAGTCGGGGACCGCGTTGCCGTGGAACTCGACCGCGTTCTCGGACGGCAGGTACGACCAGCCGTCGGTGTAGGTGACCGACAGGTCGTCGCCGACCGTCTCGACCGACCGCGGCACCTCCTCGCCGTCGACGAACGCGCGGATCGTCGCGACATCGGGCACCGAGGTGAGCGGGAACGCCGTGTTCAAGCTGTTGAGCAGCTGACCCAGCTCTTCGAGGGCGGCGGCGAAGTCGGTCACCACGCACTCGTCGGTGGCCTCGTCGCGCACAGCGATGTCGAACCAGATGCCGTTGGTCTTGTCGACGAAGTAGCGCAGGCGGTCGACGCCCCACGGGTCAGCGCCGCCGCTGTTGCAGTCGTCGGTGCGGGGGCCGATCACGGCGAACGCGAGGCGGTTCGGGAACTTGTTGAACAGCGCCTCGTACTCGTCGGGCACGGCGTCGCCGGTGGTCATGCGGCGGCTGGAGTCGCCTTCGTCGGTGACCATGACGATGATCACGGCGCTGTCGGGCCGCACGAACCCGGCGTTCGACAACACGTCCGCGTCGGAGAACTGGTTCTGCTCGAAGCACTCGTCCGGTGGCGTCTCGGCGGTGCGGCACAACGCCATGAACACGGCCTCGAGGTGCTCTTCCGAGCCGGAGCCGCACAGCCCGTCCCACTGGCCGTCGCCGCACAAGCAGCCCAGGTACTCGTACGACACCGGATCGTCACCGAGCGGGTCGCCGCACTGGTACGTCGCGTCGGAGGGCACGTCGGACTCGTTGAAGCAGGTGGCCTCGCAGAGCACGCCCTTCGAGAAGGTGCCGGCGACGTCGGCGTCTTCGTCGGTCACGAACGGGACGACGCCGTACAGCTGGCCGTAGGTGTGCTCGACGTCCGTGGTGGTGATGCCGAGCTGATAGTCGAGGAACTGCCCGCGGTTCTGCACGTACTCGATGTAGTTGCCGGCCGCGTCGGGCAGGCCATCGGTGGTGACGCCGGAGACCGCGGGGTTCGCGAGCGCGTCGACGAAGACGCCCATGTTGCGGGCGAGCTCCGTCGCTTCGTCGGTCATGGACGACGAGTTGTCGATCACGAACAGCACGTCGGCATCGTTGGAGAAGCTCTCCTGCTGGTAACCAGCGAGGCGGAACATCTCGTACCGGTTGCAGCCGGAGAGGGCGAGCATCCCGAGCAAGGCGGCGACAGGCGGGCGCATGGGCTTCCTACGGAGGAAGCGGGTTGTATCAGGCGCGCGCACCCTGGGGAAGCCCCTTGCCCCGGCCCGACCGGAATCTGACGTCTTTGTTGCGCTCCGATCGGCCGCGTCGGCGCGTGATCAGGCCTGCATCAGGCCATGGATGACGTTGAACGCGTGCGTGACCTGATGGTGGGGCCGGATGCCGCGCTTCTGGTGGAACGTGAGCAAGCCGTTCCAGACCTCGGTGATCGAGCGCCGAAGGCCGGTGTAGTCGCGCGCCTCCACGTACGCGCGGAGCTCGGCCACCGCCGGGGGGATCTCCTTGCCGTCGTAGCAAGCCTGGATGCGCCCGACCGCGTCGGACAGCTTGACGTAGAGGTCGTCGGTCGGGGGCGCCGGCTCGACGCGGGCGGTAGCGACGACGGGGGGCGCGGGACGGGCCTCCTCCTCCATCAGCGGCTCGAGGTCTTCGGCGGCGATCGAGACGGGATCGTCGGCGTCTTCGTCGGAGGCGGGATCCGGGGTGACCACCGCGCGCTCGACGGTGAGCGGCGCTTCGGTCGTGTGCAGCTCGTCGTCTTCCGGGAAGGTCGCGCTCGGGGCGGACGCCGCGGCGGACCCGAGCGGCTCGACGCCACGCTCGGCGAGGAACTGGCGGGCGTTGTTGAACAGCTCGTCGTACTCGGCGTACGAGAAGCCGCCGCGGATGCGGGTGGGCTCGCGCTCGTTGCGCGACTCGATGACGGTCACCCGGCCGCGCGCCGCGGGGTCGATGCGGATCTCGGGCGCCAGGATGACGTCGACCTGGACTTGCGCCGGGCCGATCCGGATCGACTCGCTGGCCGCGACGGCCCGCGCCGTGACCGCGGCGTTGCCGAGGCGGATGTGGCGCGCCTGAAGGCGACCGGCCTGAACCGGGCCCTCGATGGTGAGCGTGCCGCCGCAGACGACGTCGCCGGTGACCATCGGCAGCCGAAGCGTGACATCGCCCGAGGCCTCGACGCGCCGAAGCGTGGCGCCCAGCGTCTGCTCCAAGACGACGTCGCCGTCGAAGCGGATCGACAGCCCGCCGTCGTCGACCTGCATGTCCAGGCCAAACGGAAGCGTAAACGCCGAACTCTTTGCCATGGGACGACCTCCGATTCGAAATCTTACCACCCGGCCGGTCCCGGGTGCAGGTGGCGAGGTCGCGCGATCTCGACCCGTCGCCCACAAACGCGCCGCCATCGGCCCGTTCGCGTCAACGCACGCGCGCGAGGCCCTCGCTCGCCGGGAGGTGGTCCGGCTTGATCGTGAGCGCGCGGTCGAACGCGGCGGCCGCGGCGGCCGCGTTGCCGAGGGTCTCTTCGGCGAGGCCGAGGTTGGTCCACGCCTGGTAGTGCTGCGCCATCAGGCCGGTCGCCGACGTGAGCGCAGTGCGGGCGGACGGGGCGTCGCCGGTGACGAGGAACGCCTCCCCGAGGCCCGCCCACGCGAACGCGCTGCACTTGTCGATGCTGAGCGCCGCGATGTAGTTCGACGCCGCTTCGTTCCAGTTGCCGGCGACCACCGACTTGTCACCCGAGTTGACCTGGGACTTCGCCGCGTTTGCCAGCGCAGGGTTGGGCACGCACGGCAGCTTCGGGGGCGGCGGCACGGGCACGCTGAGCGACAGGGGCGGCGCGCGGGTGAGGGCAGGCCCCGCGTCGGCGACCGCGGTGACGGCGAGTCCCGGGACCGGGTCGAGCGGGCGCGCCTTGACCACGCGGCCATCAACCACGACCGCGACGGACGCAGCGGCGGGCGGGAGGGTCCACGCGCTGGCGTCGGGCGCGGCGCCGGTGACGCAGTCGACGATCCGCGACGTGCCTACGTACGCGCGCACGCACAAGCCGGGCGGCATCGCGCACGCGGCGTCCCAGCACGCCGCGGCGCCGGGGCCGAGCGCGGTGAGGACCGTGCCGGTGGGCGGCGCCGACTGGAGCGCGTAGGTCTGGCTCTGCTCGAAGCCGGGGCCACGCTCGCACGTGGCCTGCCAGACGCCGCTCAGGCGCACCGCGCCGGCTTCGTTGGTGACCGAGGTGCCGGGGCCGGTGACCACGAGGTCCACCGGGCACGCGGTCTCACCCATCGCCGCGCAGCACGCTGCGTAGCTCGCGTTCCCCGCGTGGGCGGGCGCCGCGATCGCGAGCGCGAGGGCGACGAAGATACGCTCATTCGTCACGAAGAACGTCCTCAGCCCGCTTTCCGCCGGCCAGCTTCTGGAGCTCGTCATCATAGTCGTCCGAGACCTTCGCCACGTACTGGAGGGTCTTCTCGAACTCGTCGAAGTCGAGGTGCGAGCCCAGCAGGGTGGCAGAGAAGGAGAGGGTGTCGTCTTCGAACAGCAAGAACGACCCGAACAGCACCTCGGTGTTGAGGCGCAGGACCCGCTGGAGCAGCTCCAGGCTCGGCTCGAAGTCCTTGAGCATGATGCTCGCGAACCGGCAGAACGTGGATTCGTCCTCTGCGAAGATCGTGACCATGACGACCGTGGAGCCGTACTTGAACAAGTACAGGCCGTCGTCCGACTGCTCGGGGTCGAGGCCCATCTCGGCGAGGTACGCCTCGACGCGTTGCTGAAGGAGGTGCAGGGGAGAGATCCCTTTTGCGTCCACGAGGCGCTCCCGTTCTGGCGGCGCCGGACGTTACACCGCAGGGCCGCCACCGGCAAGGAGCATACACGTGCGTCGCGGGCTCGCCCTCGGTGGCTTCATGGGCGCCGGGAAGTCGACGGTCGGGCGAAGCGTGGCCGAGGCGCTCGGTGTCCCCTGGTACGACACCGACGCGCTCTTGGGCGGGCCCACGCCGCCGCCGTCCGAGCTGGCGCGGCACTGGGTGGGTACTCCGGTCGCGGCGCAGGTCGCGTCGGACGAGGCTGGGTTTCGAGCGCGCGAGCGCGGGCTGATCGAGGCGCTGTGCGCGCTCGGACGGCCGTGCGTGGTGTCGACCGGGGGCGGCGTTTGGGCCGACGCAAACGCGCGTCAGGCGCTGCGGCGCGCGTTCGTGACGGTCACCCTGGTCGCGCCGCTCGACGTGTTGTCCGGGCGGGTCGCTGGCGCCGCGGGCAGGCCCCTCTGGGACGACCGGGTGGCCGAGCGCTTCGCCGCCCGCGCGTCGGCGTACACCGACGCCGACTTCGTGGTCGACACCGAGCGCCGGGGCGTCGGCGCCGTGGTGGACGAGGTGCTTCGGCTATATGCGGAGGCTACCAGCGGATCCGGAGGGAGCGCGTGCCCGTCACCGTAACGGTCGCCCTGGGCGACCGGAGCTACCCCGTAGTGCTCGACACCAGCGGCCTCACTGGGCTCGCCGCAGCGTTGTCGGCCGCGACCCCTCGGCGCCGCGTCGTGCTCGTGACCGAGGACGTCGTGGGTCCGCTGTGGGCGGACGCGGTCGTCGCCGCGTTGTCCGGCTTTGTCGTCGATCGGGTCGTGTTGCCGTCCGGGGAGGCGAACAAGGGCGTCGAGACGTGGTATCGCTGCGTCGACGCGATCCTTCGCCTCGGCGTCGACCGCAAGACGCCGATCCTCGCGCTCGGGGGCGGCGTGTTGGGCGACCTCGTGGGCTTCGCCGCCGCGACCGTGCTGCGTGGGGTCCCCTTCGTGCAGCTGCCCACCACGCTGCTCGCGATGGTTGACAGCTCGGTCGGCGGAAAGACTGGGATGAACCACGACGTGGGCAAGAACCTCATCGGCGCCTTCTACCAGCCGGTGCTGGTGTACGCCGCCTTGCCCACCCTCGACACGCTGCCGGTCGCGGAGCGGCGCGCCGGCCTGGGCGAGGTCGTCAAGACCGCGCTGCTCGACCCGACGCCGGGCGCCGATCTGCTCGGTGACGTCGAACGATCCGCCGACGCGCTCCGCGAGGGCGACCCGAACGCCACGGCGCGCATCGTGGGCGCGTGCGTCGCGATCAAGGCCGCCATCGTCGCTGCGGACGAGCGCGAGGCGGGTCAGCGGGCCTGGCTCAACGCGGGGCACACGGTGGGGCACGGGCTCGAGACGGCGGCCGGCTACGGCGTGCTGCGCCACGGCGACGCGGTCGGCCTCGGGTTGGTGCTGGAGACGGAGTGGGCCGTCCGCGCTGGGCTGTGCGCCGACGCCGCGCTGCCCGAGCGCCTGCGCGGCTTGTTGCTCCGATTGGGGCTGCCCTCCGAGGTGCCTTCGCTCGATCGCCGCGTGGTGGTCGACGCGATGCGGGCCGACAAGAAGACGGACGGCGCGTCCATCAAGATCCCGGTGCCCGCGCGGGTCGGGCAGATGACCTTGGTCGACGTGCCCGTCGCGCACCTCGACGCGCTGCTGGGCGCCTCCCTGGGGTCAGGTTGAGCCGCGCCTCGGGCGCGTCGCGGAGTCGGTCCCGGCGCGCGCTGGCGGGGCCCAGGCAGTATGCTGTCGCTCACGTGAGCGAGGTAGCCGGCTCGCGTCTGGTGTCCGAGGAGTGTGCTCATGCTCGCTGATCCGGAGCTCGAACTGCTTCGCGACCTCCTGCGGGAGGACCCGGGGGCGTGGGTGTTCGTCGACGTCGCCGTCGAGGTCGCGCGGCGCGGCGATCACGTTCAGGCGATCACGATCCTGTACGCCGGCATCGAGCGCTGTCCGCGGCGGGCCGACGCGTGGGACGCCCTGGGTCAGGTCTGCCCGACGGCGTCGCACGTGCGGAAGGCGATCGCAGCGTTCCTCGAGATCGTCGGCGTTGAAGGGCACGACGAGGCCCTCGCGAACGCCTACGTGGCCCTACAGGAGCGCCTCGCCGCGCTGCGCGTCGAAGGGGCGACCCCGATCGGGGCAGCGCCGCGCCAGCAGCGCGCGACCGACCTCTCGTTGTCGGCCGATCGCGCCGAGGCGTACGCGAACCTCGGGCGGCCCGACCGAGCGATCCGGGTCTACCGGCGGCTGGTGCGCTCGGACCCGTCGAACCGGCACTGGTCTGCGCGCCTCTCCGCCTTGCTGAGCGCGCGAGACAGCACGGACGGCGCTGATTTCGACCTGTCGGGTGAGATGCCTTCTCCCGACCACGCCCCGATCATGATCGCCCTGCGCCCGAACCCCCTGCAGCTGGGCGCGACCCAGCCTGATCACGGGGGCCGGGTGATGGAGCCGGCGACCCCGGTCGCGGTGACCCGTCGGTTCACCGCGAGGGTCCCCAGCTACGGCCTGCCGGAAGACGCGCCGCCGCGCGGCAGGAGCGGCGCGTGAAGAGCGTGTGGGTGCTGCAGGGGCCCAACCTCAACCTGCTCGGGATGCGCGAGCCGGAGCGCTACGGCCGCGTGACCCTCGCCGAGGTGCAAGCGCGGCTCGACGAGATCGCGCCGTCCCTGGGCGCGTCGTTGACCCACCACCAGGACAACAGCGAGGGTGGCCTCGTCGACTGTGTGCACCGGGCGTGGCGCGCGGGCGCTCACGGGGTCGTCATCAACCCGGGGGCCTACACCCACACCTCGGTCGCGCTGCGCGACGCACTGCTGGGGACGGCGCTGCCGTTCGTCGAGGTTCACGTATCGAACGTGTTTGCGCGCGAGTCGTTCCGGCACCACTCGTACCTGTCCGACGTCGCGGCGGGGGTGATCGTCGGCTGCGGGACGGTCGGCTACGAGCTGGCGCTGCGCGCGCTGTTGGCTCGGCTCATGCCTGCCTGAGCGGTCGTGGCGCCGCCCGCGGCGCCGGTTAAGCGCCGGGGCGTTCGTCGACCGCGACGCGTGCGGCCCAGCACCTCGCCCAAGTTTGGAGAGACGGATGGATCTGGACAAGATTGCTCGCCTGCTCGAGATGCTCTCCGATCGCGACGTCCGCGAGTTCGCCTACGAAGACGCCGATGTGAAGCTGCGTTTGCGCTACGGCGCCGAAGTCGTGACGGTGGCAGCGCCGCACGCGGTCGCCGCCCACGCTCCGGTCGCGCACGCTGCGCCCGCACAAGCGCCGGCGCATGCCCCGGCCGCCGCCGCCGAGCAGCCGTCCCGCGTCGTCACCGTCGAAGCCCCGATGGTCGGCACGCTGTACCGGTCGTCGGCGCCCGGCGCCAAGCCGTTCGTCGAGGTCGGTGACCGGGTCCAGAAGGGCCAGGTCCTGTGCATCATCGAGGCGATGAAGCTGATGAACGAGCTCGAGAGCGAGGTCTCGGGCAAGGTCACCGCGATCCTCATCGAGAACGGGTCGCCGGTGCAGTTCGGCCAGGCGCTCTTCCTCGTCGATCCCTCCTGATCACCAGCGCTTCTCCTGGAGGTGCAGGGTGTTCAAGAAGATCCTGATCGCCAACCGCGGCGAGATCGCCCTTCGCGTCATCCGCGCGTGTCGGGAGCTCGGCATCCACACGGTCGCCGTCTACTCGAAGGCCGATGAGAGCGCGCTCCACGTCCGGTTCGCCGACGAGGCTGTCTGCATCGGCCCTCCCGCCGCGACCCGCTCGTACCTGCACCAGCCGGCGGTCTTGTCGGCCGCCAAGATCACTGGGGCCGACGCGATCCACCCTGGGTACGGGTTCCTGGCGGAGAACGCCCAGTTCGCCAAAGCGGTGCGCGCCTCGCGCTTGTCGCTCATCGGCCCCTCGTACGAGCACCTCCGGATGTTCGGCGACAAGCTGTCGGCGAAGGCCGCGGCGAGGAAGGCGGGATTACCGTTGCTGCTCGGCAGCGAAGGCTCGGTCGGAACGCTCGAGGAGGCGCTCGAGATCGCCGAAGCGGCGGGCTACCCGCTGATGCTCAAGGCGGCCGGTGGCGGCGGCGGCAAGGGCATGCGCATCATCGAGGACGAAGAGGCGCTGCGCCGCTCGTTCGACGTCGCGCGCGCCGAGTCGCAAGCCGCGTTCGGCTCGTCCGACGTGTTCCTCGAGCGCTTCTTGCGGCGGCCGCGGCACGTCGAGGTTCAGGTCGGCGGCGACGGGGCCGGTGGCGGCATGCACTTCGGGACCCGCGACTGCTCCATGCAGCGCCGGCACCAGAAGATCATCGAGGAGGCCCCCGCGCCCGGCCTGTCCGACGCGCTGCGCAACCGCATCTGCGAGGCGGCGGCGAGCCTCGTGCGGGACGTCGGCTACCAGACCGTCTGCACCGTCGAGTTCCTCGTCGAAGGCGAGGAGTTCTTCTTCCTCGAGGTCAACCCGCGCATCCAGGTCGAGCACCCGGTCACCGAAGAGGTCACCGGCGTCGACCTCATCACCGAGCAGATCAAGTTGGCCGCCGGGCTCGGGTTGTCGATGCGCCAGGACGAGCTCCAGATCCGCGGGCACGCCATCGAGGTCCGGGTCAACGCCGAAGATCCGCTCACGTTCGTCCCGTCGCCGGGGCGTATCACCGGCTACCACGAGCCCGGCGGGCTCGGCATCCGGGTCGACAGCGCGGTGCACGAGCAAGCGATGGTGCAGCCGTACTACGACTCGCTCGTCGCCAAGCTCATCGCGCGCGCGCCTACGCGCGAGCTGGCGATCCAGCGCCTGGATTGGGCGATTGACGAGATGGTCGTCGAGGGCATCAAGACCACGCTGCCCACCCAGAAGGAGCTGCTCAACGGCGACGCGTTCCGCAAGGTCCGCTACCACACGCGGTACGTCGACGAGTGGCTGCGGGCCAAGCGAGACACCCGCTAGCAGCCTGAAGGGCATTGCTCCGGTCGCCCGCTTCCGCGCGAGCACGACGTCGCTCCTCGGTCACGCGCTCCAGCACGCTCCCTGCTCGCGAACGGCCCGGTCAACTACGGTGACCGAGCCTCGTCGCCCTCGCAGGCTCGGTCCGCAACGCCCTTCAGGCTGCCAGCGCGCGGCGTCACGCGTCGCGGCTCTCGCAGAACGCGCCGAGCACCTCGTCTTCTACGCACACCTCGTACGTGCTGCAGTCGTCGCCGGTGACGCACTCTGCGCAGATGCCGGTCTTGCGCCCAGGGGTCGCGCACCGCCCGAACGCGTCGCCGAACCACCCGACGCACTCGTCGTCGCTGACGCAGCAGTCCTTACCTTCGACGTCGCAGTCCGCGACCGGGTCCTTACACGCGAGGGCCCACACCAACCAGAGCATGTTTGCGACTCCTACCAGAGCGTACCCAACGACACGTGGGCGCGCACCGACGGCTCCTCCCACGCGCCGCGCAGGAGCAGCCGACGGTCGTCGGTGGCGAACAAGGCGTCCGGGTTCACCGCGACGTCGACCTGGAGCGGCCCGATCGGGGTCGCGATGCGGACCCCGGCGCCCGCCGAGTAACGCACGACCGGCTGATACACGGCGCGGACCGCCTCGCTGTCGCTGGAGGCCGTCGCGAGGTCGGACAACAACCACGTGTTGCCGATGTCCGAGAACAGGGCGGCCGAGTAGCCGTCCCAGGCGCCGAGCCCGAGCGCGGAGAGCGGAAACAGGAGCTCAATCGTCGTCATCGCGCGTGCGTCGCCGCCGGTGGCGACCCACCGGGTCGGGGCGTCGGCGAGCACGTAGTCGACCATCGGGCCGATGGCGTCCGGCCACGCGACCTGGGGCTGCGCC
This sequence comes from uncultured Pseudomonadota bacterium, assembly GCA_903897935.1. Taxonomy (GTDB): domain Bacteria; phylum Myxococcota_A; class UBA796; order UBA796; genus CAIUDO01. Next base: position 1,214 of record CAIUDO010000108.1, on the reverse strand, counting down.
ACCTCGTTGCGCGGGCCGACGCCATCTCTGGAGAAGCCGCGCATCGAGCCCGTGCCCCCGAGCCGGAACCGGTCCTCGAGCGCGATCACGCCGCCCCCGAGCGCCGCGCTCACGCCGAGCTCGGCCGAGACGTGCAGCGTGACCGCCCCGGTGGGCAGGTAGCCCGACGCGCGCCCAACGCCGCTGACCCACGAGATCTCAGCTTCATCGGGCACACCTTCGGTCGCGAGGGCAGGGGACCACGACCCGCTCGCCGACAACAAGACGCCTCGGGTCGGCTGCAGCGGGTCGTCGCGGAGGTCGTGCAGGACGAGCCCGGACAGCGCGGTGTGGTACCGGTGGCTCGACGGCAACACCGGGTCGGCGACATCGATCAGGTAGGTCCAGGGCTCTCCCGCGAGCAGCGCCCCGGTGTCGATCTCGGCCAGCGTGCGCCGCTCGACCCGCCCTTCGACGCGCAGCGACGTGACGTCCGAGATGCGGTTGTCGATGACGACGCCCACACCGGCCCGCGCGAGGCGCCACGCCCGCTCTTGCCGCTCCTCCCGCAGCAACCACTCGATCAACAGCTTCTGGCTGCGGGTCGGGAACCGGGGGGCCACGTACGTCAGCGCGGCCCGCCAGTCCGGGTTGGTGACGTCGGGCACCCAGTCGGTCAGCTCCTCGCCGTTCCACAAGAAGCCGGCTTGCGCATACGCCTCCACGCGGTGCGCGACGCCCCAAAGGTTGCGCCGGATCGCGCGTCCGAACACGCGCACGCCCTGATCGGTGCTCGCGCCGCCGCCCGCTTCGAACCCCCACGGCGCGCGCTCCTCGACCGTGACGAGCAGGTCGCGCTGCCGACCGTCTCCGAGCAGATCCGGACGAACGCTTCGGAACGCCTCCAGCTCCGCCAGGCGCCCACGCAGCGCCTCGAGGTCCTCCGATGACACCGGTGAACCGAGCGCGAGGTCGATCTCGTTGCGCAAGAAGTCGCCGCGCGTGCGGGTCGCGCCCCGGGTGGTGACGGACCGGAGCAGCACCTGGTCGCCCGGCTCGACGATGATCCGCACGCTGACGATATCGTCGACCTCGGACGACACCACCCGCGCGTCGGCGTCGAGGTACCCGGCCGCTTGGTGCTGCTGGACGACGTGTCGGGCGAGCTGACCGATCGTAGGCGGGCTGTGCGCCTCGCCGGCGAGCTTGGCGGCGGTGAGCGTGTCCGCGACGAG
>CAIUDO010000107.1 GCA_903897935.1 uncultured Pseudomonadota bacterium | reverse complement strand
GGTGTCGGTGTCCGTATCGGTGTCCGTATCGGTGTCCGTATCGGTGTCCGTATCGGTGTCCGTGTCCGTATCCGTATCGGTGTCCGTATCGGTGTCCGTATCGGTGTCCGTATCGGTGTCCGTATCGGTATCGGTGTCCGTGTCCGTGTCCGTGTCCGTGTCCGTGTCCGTGTCCGTGTCCGTGTCGGTGTCCGTGTCCGTGTCCGTGTCCGCGACTGGACCCGTCTCGGCGGTGTCGTCCTTCGCGCAGCCCACCGTCAGGGCTGCGAACAAGACGGCTACGCTAGCGGTGGTCCCCATTGCGTTCTCCCACTCGTGTACGGTTCAAACTTCGGTTCTGGACGTCCAGATGCGGCGATCGCGCGCCAGCGGCCGCATCGTCACTCCGGCTGCGGGTCAGATCCCCGCGACCCCATTCACGGGCACGGCTCGGTAACTCGGTACGCCGCCGCCACACGCGTGCGACAGCTCCCAAACGACCGAGCCGGAGGCGTCGAACTCTTTCATGTGGTTCTCGGTGCCGCACAGCGCCAACACGTGGTCCCCGATTGGGAACACCGAGCCCACCATCGGGCAAGACATCGCCATCGAGCGCTGCTCGACGGCGGTGGCGACGTTGCTGGTCTCGTCGACCTCGAGCCGGAGCGCGCGGGCGGCGGATTCGCCCAGATTGTCGAACATCCACATCGTGGTTCCGGCCTTGGTGACGTGGTGCTGCCCGAGGAACCCGGCCGGCACCCCACCGCTGGAGAGGGACATGGATCCTCGGTTCTCAGCGTCGAGCAACCAGTCCAGCGCCCCGAAGTCCGACGCGCCCGGGTCGCCATGCACCTTGAGCACTTGACCCATGTCCTTGAACGAGAGGATCCAGTCTCCGTTGTCGTCGAACTGGAACGAGTTCAAGTGAAAGGGATCGAAGTGGCCCGGCAGCTCCTCCGACCAGTACCCCTGCACGTCGTTCCAACCGTAGACGGTCGGATCCAGGATCTCGGTCAGGTCCCAATCCACGACGCGGTTGCCGCTCGCGTCCCAAGCCCGAATCGCGTCGATTGCGTAATTACGCCCGTTGGAGCCAACGAACGGCTCGATCGAAGCCGCCCACAACAACCCGTCTCGGACGTGCACGTCGTGGTGGATGTAGGCCCCGAGGAACGACTCGTTCCACTCCCGGAGCAACGTGCCGTCGAGATCCCACTCGATCAACCACTGGTCGTCCACGACCGCGAGCACCGTGCCGGAGTCGGTGAGCGTGATGGCGCTCGTGGTCCGGCCATAGCCTCCCGTCTCCTGGTACCAGGCGACCTCGCCGTCGGCGTTGAACACGGCCACGTAGTCGGTGTCCGAGCACGAGAGGTTGGTGAGCACGAACCCGGCGTTATACGCGCCCCGGGCGGTAGCGACGGCGCCGGTGCTGGACTCCATGGGCGCCTGCCCGGTGGTGACACGGATGCCCCCCACCGAGTCCTCCGCGCCTCCTGCGGTCGCGACGGCCTCGATGTCGTAGGTGCGGTTGGGATTCAGCACAAACAGCGTCAGCTCGTGCAGGGTACCGACCGACTGCCGCGAAACACGAGGACCGCTGCCGTCGTCAAAACGGAGCTCCACCGTGGCGGACGTATCGGTCTCGACGACGCAATCGATCAACAGGGCGTTGCTGGCGCGCAGCTCACACGCGGCGTCGAGGATCGTCGCCGACTCGGTCGGCTCCGTGTCGCGCGGGCGCGGCGGGCGACCTTCCGGGTCGGACGTCTCGGAGGCTGCGCCCGTTTCCGGCGCAACGTAAGACTTGTCGCAGGCGACCTGCGACGCGATCAGCGTCACCGCGGCTAAGAAACGACCTACCCGTGTATCGAGCGCCACCGTACCCTCGGGCGATGTGTGACCTTATTGCGTCGTTGTGAGGCAAGCAACGGCGCGGCGGTGCGCTCGACGACCGATCGGGCGGCTCGCCGAGGCCTGGTGGTGGCATCCCACGTTTCAGCGCTGAAACGGATCGCCGGCGCGCAGACTCATGGCCTCGAGAATCGGGCGACGATCTTCCCTTCCAGCTCGACCCCCACCGAGACCGGGCCCTCCGGCAGGCCGTCCAGGCGGATCGGCGCTCCGGGCGTGAACGTAGACCAGGGCGTCGCGTGCCCCTCCGTCACGTCCAGCCACCGGCCGCGGCTCCACCACAAGCGGCCTTCCGCCGGCCGATCGAGCGGCAACCACATCGTCACGGCGTCGCCCGCGAACGCGCTCGTCACGTCCCCGACGAGCGAGGCTCGCTCCGTGGTCCGAATCAGCACACCCTCGAAGGTGGAGAACGGAGCGCCGCTCTGCCACCCCACCGTCCCGTCCGTCACCTCGATGGAGTAGGTCGCCGTCGTGCTGTCGACCGGAACCCCGGTCAACACGCCGTCCGAGGAAAGGGTGAGCCCAGCGGGCAACGCCTTGTCCACCACCGTGTAGGCGTAGGGCGGGATCCCGCCGATGGCAGCCAGGGAGACCTTCGCGGGCTGCCCGACGGACAGCACGATCTCCTGGGTGGTGAGCATCGCGGACTGCTGCGGCTCCAGCCTGGTGAGCAGGTCGGCTACCACGTCCGCGTACTTGGGATCGGCGTGCAAGCTCGTCATTTCATACGGGTCAGCGACCAGATCGTACAGCTCGGTCTCGAGCGTCTCGTGGAGAATCAGCTTGAACCCGTCGTCGGTGATCAACGAGGCCCAGGTGGTCGCGGTCGACGCCCACGCCTCCAATACGAGGTCCGTCGGACGCTCCCAAGGCTCGCCGCGCAGGAGCGGCAACAAGTCGCGGCCGTCGGTTCGGCCCTCGATGCCGGTCAGCGCCATCACGGTGGCCGGCACGTCGAGCGTCGCGACCGAGAGCGCGTCGACCGTCTGCGGCTCGGCGCCCGGGAGGTAAACGATGAGTGGCACTTTGGCGGACTCCTCGTACGCCAGCCCCTTGCCTTGTGCGCCGTGCTCACCGAACGCGTAGCCGTTGTCGGACAAGTAGACGACCATCGTTCGATGGGCGACCCCGGCCGCGTCCAGCGCGTCCAACAAGCTGCCCATGCCCCGATCGATCGACTGCAAGCACTGGAGCGTCAGGACGACCCCTTCGTCCAGCTTGGCGACGTCCTCGTCGCTCAACGGGTCGAGCCCGCGCACGTACTCCGGCTTGTCGGACCGGTCCGCCTCCAAGTGATTGGGGCGGCGCAGGACGTAGTCGAGGAACAACCCCTTGTCTTCTTTCGCCGGGTACGACGGGTCGTGCGGGGACGTCGGGTGAACCAGCAGGTAGAAGGGCTCGTCCCCCGCTTGCTCCACGAACGACACCGCCTTGGCGAACGTGACGTCGGTCAGGTAGCCGGCTTCGTAGAAGATCGGGCTCAACGGGCCACGCGCGTCCGGCCCCGACGACCCGTCGACCCAGGTGGCGGACGCCCAGTCCAACCCGAGCTCGACCGAGGCTTGAAACGACGACCACCCCGGGGGGACTTGCCCGGCGCCCTCGTCCGCGTAGTCGTTGACGTACTTCGCGATGAACCCGGTGCGGTACCCGGCCCGCTGGAGCAGGACCGGCAGGGTGTTCGCGTCGTTGAAGCGGGTGAACCCGCCGTTCGGCGCGAAGTTGCCCAGCACGTTCGAGTTGCGTGACCGGGCTCCGGAATACATCGACACCCGGGACGGGCAACACAGCGGGGTCGAGGCGTACGCCCGCTCGAACACGGCGCCGCGCTCGGCGAGCCGCTCCGTCACGATCGGCATCGCCCATTGCATGTCGAACCGCTGATCGTCCGTCATGACGATGACGACGTTCCATCGGTACGTCGTGTGGAACGTCCGGTCGCCGTCTTCGAACGGCACGCCGCGCGCGTCGGTGCCGACGACACGGAAGTGCACGTCGGAGTCGGGTGGGTAGCCGGTGAGCGTCACCGACAACGCCGCTTCGTTGGTTCCAACGGTCCTCGATCCGTACGCCGACGTCGGACCGTGCTCGATCCAGTACGTAGCGCCCTCGCTGACCGTCACGTCGATCGTCGCGCCGTGCTCTTCCGGCGCAACCTCGACCGAGGTCACCAGCGGAGGTGCGAGTGGCGCGCTTGTTTCTTCTACGCTCCAATTCGGCGCAGACCACGTTCCGACGGAGGGAACGTCGCCCGAACACCCAGCGGACAGCCACATGAGGGTCATGAGTCTGCTAAGCTCCCCGCGTCGCGGGTATCCCAGGCTGGAGCCCACGCAAGCGATCCCTCGTCCCCGGACCTGTCGTTGCGCACAAACCAAGCCTATTTCCAACTGAATCCGTCGCTGCGGTTCGCCGGCTTCGCGGCCTCGTGGCTGGTTGGACCGTTGGCGGCCGCGGCGGGGACCGTCTCGCAGCCTGGTGACCTGACGGCCGGGACGACCGGCCCAATATCGATCACGTACACTGCGGACGCCGTGCTGGATCCCGGTGACCTGATCCACATCGACGACCCGATGGCGCACGGCCAGCGCATCTCGTCGTTCGTCGGGCTGGATGCCAGCGTGGTGACCTGCGGCGCCGGCCGCGCGCTGGTCTCCGCGACCGCCTCGGTCGGCTCCACGGCGGTGCTCGGCGTGCGCCGTATCAACGACTTCGGAGCGCCCGAGGACCCGGGCGCCACCCAGGTCTGGATCGACTCGGGGCGCCTGCTCGCCGGGGAGTCGATTCGGGTGCAGTACGGGGCCGTCGGGTGCCAGTTCGAAGCGCCGATTCGGGCGTATGAGGCCGTTCCGTGGCCGGTGCTCGAGCGGGTCGCGACGCCGGACGCCGAGGTCGTCGACACGCTCTTGTTCAACGTCGCCGCTGGCGACGTCGCCGACGTGATCGTGCACGCGCGCCCGTCGCGCGCCGCCCTCGGCGACGACGTGTCGGTCACGGTGACCCTGGTAGACGTCGAGGGCAACCCGACCACGGGGGACGTCGAGGTCGAGGTCGATGGTCAAACCTGGCTCTTCGGCGCGGATGCCGACCCGACGCACACGTTCGTCGTGCCGGCGTCTACCGTCGGCGTGATGCGCACCGAGGCGGTGGTGACGGGCGCGCTGTCGGGTCGGTGGTCCGTCAACCCGGTCGAGGTGCGCTCGCTGCCGCCCGAGGGCGTGTACTGGCTCGACTTCGACGGCCGGCGCGGCCACAGCCCGGACGCCGACCCGACTGCCGACACCATCCACGGCTTCGCCCGCGACGTGGCCGGCCTCGATGGGGGCGCCGAGATCATGGTGGGGCACGGGGTCACCGCCCCGTCGCCGTACGACAGCGAAGCGGTCTGGGAGGAGCTGCGCGATCGGTGTCGGGATCAAGCCGACGCCTCGTATGCCCCTCTGCTCGGCTGGGAGTGGAGCGGGTCGGATTACGTCGGCGACCGACACCTCGTCCTTTACGACGGGTGCGACTCCGACGCTGGCGACGCCGACATCCACGACCTGACGGACCTCACCGAGTTTCTGGACGCCCAGCCGGACGAGGCGACCGTCATCGCGTTCGACACGTTGGAGGCGTCGGCGTGGCGCGAGTTCGACCCGCCGGTGCGCTCCGCGATCGCCGCGTGGTCCGGCCGCGAAGGGGACGCGACGCGCGGCCTGTTCGGGAGCGTGCCGGACGCGTGGGGCAACGAGCTGTACCTGGGCGTCGTCGCCTTCGGAGGCAACGAGGACGGGTTCCTGGGCAACCCGCTCTGGGAGGGTCCCGCCGGAAGCGGTGGTCTCACCGCGGTGCGCGCTCCGGACCCGTCGGCGTCGTCCCTCTTGCAAGCCGTCCGTGATCGGCACACCTGGGCCACCACCGGGCCGCGGATCTTGTTGGATCTCGACGTCCGCTCGGGCGCGGTTGCCGCCGGTACCCTGGGCGACCGGATCATCGTGCGGCTCCCGACGGTCACCTGGTCGGCCGTAGGCACGGCAGACCTCACGTCCGTGCGCTTGCGCTCCTTGATCCCAGGCGATCCCATCATCGACGAGGTCGACGAGGCGCCGCTGGCCCTCGAAGCCTCGGGCACCCACTCGTTGGCGTGGAGCGGCGAGCCCGTCCTGGTCTGGCTCGAGGTGGAGCAGGCCGACGGGCACCAGGCGTGGTCCTCACCGGTCTGGCTCAGCAACGACTGCCCGGCGGTGGGCCCCGACCTCACCGATCCGGCCGGGCTGTGCGACCAGGACGGCGACGGTGTGTTCGCGGTCGACTACGAGGGCAACGACTGCGACGACGATGACCCCGCCATCTACCCGGGCGCCGTCGACGTGCCCTACGACGGGCGCGACAGCGACTGCAGCGGCGGCTCGGACTACGACGCGGACGGTGACGGCGAAGAGCGTATGCCACGCGGCGACGACTGCGACGACACCGATCCCGACGTCTACCCAGGCGCCGTCGACGCCTGGTATGACGGCGTCGACAGCGACTGCGGCGGCGAAGACGACTACGACGCCGACGACGACGGGGACCGCGCAGAGGACTTCGGCGGTGGGGACTGCGATGACGGGAATCGAGCCGTCAGCAGCCTCAGGTCGGAGCTCCCGGTCGCCGGGATCGACCAGGACTGTGACGGCCTCTTCGATGACGCGGACGGTGATCGCGACGGCTTCGTCGGCGTCGACGCGGGCGGCGACGACTGCGACGACAGCAACGGCAGCGTCTACCCGGGCGCGGTCGACCCGCTGTACGACGGCGTGGACAGCAATTGCGACGGTTCGTCCGATTGGGACGCCGACGGGGACGGGTACGACCACCCGGACGGCGGCGGGGACGACTGCGACGACGGCGACCGCGACGTGTACCCGGGCGCCGCCGACGACCCCTACGACGGCGCGGACAGCGACTGCGCCGGCCCGGACACCTACGACGCCGACGGCGACGGGTTCGCGGCGGCGCCGTGGGGGCCGGATTGTGCCGATTGGGACCCCGCAGTGCACCCCGACGCCGCCGACGCCCCCTACGACGGCGTCGACGCTGATTGCGCAGGAGGATCCGACAACGACGCGGACGGCGACGGGCAGGACGCGGTAGCGCTGGGCGGCCAGGACTGCGACGACCAGGACGCGGCGGTGTTCGTAGGCGCCGAAGACGACCCGTACGACGGCGTCGACACCGACTGCTCAGGGCCGGACACGTTCGACGTTGACGGGGACGGCTGGATCGCCAGCATCGACTGCAACGATCTCGATCCGGACCTGCACCCCGGAAGCGCTGGGTGGCCGGACCGCTGCGCCCCGCCGGCGACCCAACCGGCGACCGGGTGCGCGCACTCGCCGACGCCGCGGCTCTGGGCGGTCGGTTTGCTCGCCCTGCTGGCGTCGCGGCGCCGCCGAGCCCGGTGAGCCCCTTCGTTACGGGAGGGTGACCGCGACCGGCGCCGCTTCCTGGGCGCGTGACGGCGTCGACGCGACCGCCTGAACCCACACGGACCGGCCGGCGAGCGCCGCCGAGGGGATCAACGACAGGGCGGCGACGCCGTCGGCCGACGCGGTCGCGGACGCGAGCAGCCGCGGGCTCGTGACGTCCAGGCAACCGCCGAACAAGAACGGCGGGCACGAGCCTGCGCCGGGCGCGCGCCCTTGGTAGAGCCGCACCGTCGCCCCCGGCTCGACGCCGCGCACCACCGACGCGCTGACGACGCCCGCGATCCAGGACGGAGGATCGAGCGTGATCCCCTCGACGCCGTCGCAGTCGTTGTCGACCCCGTCGAACGCGACCTCGAGCGCGCCGGTCCACGCGGCCGGCTCGGCGTCATCGCAGTCGAGGGCCGCGACGAACCCGTCCCCGTCGGCGTCGAGGTACAACGCGGGGTCGGCGCCGGGCCCGCCGGAGGCCCCGACGTCCGACCGGCTGCCGTCGGGATCGAGCAGCGACGGGTCCCCGGCGTCGATCGCGGGGCTGCCCGCCGCCGGCCAGACCACGTCCGCGAGGCAGTCCCCGTCAGCGGTCCAGCCGAGCAGCTCAGGCGCCGCCGACACGTCTCCAGGCGCGGCGGAGACGCCGACGCGATCCATGGGGACGTTGTCCCACCACAAGTTGAAGTCGGCTGCGGCGACGAGCCCCCCCGACGCGACGACCCCACTGCCGGCCGTCGTGCCCGCCACCAGGTTGTTTCGGAGGTCGAACCCGTTGACCCCGAACACGATGGCGCCGCCGTTGACGCCGGCGTTGTCCAAGAACGTGTTGTTGTGGACCGTCGCGTGCGACCCGCTGAGGAACGCGAGCGCGCCGCCCTGGGACCCCGACGTGTTGTTCAAGAACACGTTGTTCGTCCATTCCGAACGAGTGGCGCCCGCTTTGTAGAGCAGCGCGGCGCCGCCGCCGACGCCGGAGAGCGCCCGGTTGGCGCAGAACCGGTTCCGGACCACCCGAAAGTCGGTCGACCGATCCGACGTCAACGCGCCACCGCCGATGCCGGCCTCATTCCCTACAAACAGGTTGTCCTCAAAGACGAGCGCGGCGTTCGAGACCTCACCATGCAACGCGCCACCGTGCAGGTCGGCGACGTTGTCGAGGAACGTGGAGGCGCGCACGTACAAGGCGCCGGTGCCGAGGTAGCTGTTGAACGTCGCCCCCTCGCCGGACGTGTTGGACTCGAACCAGCTCCCGTCGACGTCGACCTCGGCGTCGGTGGCCACGAGGGCCGCGCCGCCGCGGTTGTCGGCGTGGTTGAACAAGAAGGTGCCCGCGCGGTCCACCCACGCGCCTCCCTCGACGTGCAAAGCGCCGCCGGTGTTGATGGCCGCGTTGTCTTGGAACAGGGTGCCGTCCGACCAGAGGTCGCTGTCGAAGGCCGCGATGCCTGCGCCATGATCGGCGGCCCCACCCGACACGGTGCAATCGACGAGCTCCAGCGTCGCTTCGTCGGCGTAGATCGCGCCCCCACCCCCCGCGGCCTGGTTGCCCTGGAACACCACCCGCTCGAACACGCCCGAAGTCCCAGGAGCGAGCGTGACGGCGCCCCCGTCGACGGTCGACACGAGGTCGGTGAAGCTGCTGTCCGAAGCCTGCAACGAGCCGGTCACGACCCGGACGCCGACGCCTGGGCCGCCGGTCGCGCCCGCCACAACGACGTCGTCGAGCACGAGGGCGCCGCCAGCGACCTCGAACGCACGCTCCCCGGGGACGACCGTAAACCCCCGGACCGTCACGACGCCGCCCGTCACCCGGAGCGCCTCCGCGCCCGAGGCGATCCAGGTCGTGACCGCGGCGCCACCGGGCGCCGTGAACGTGAGGTCCGCGGCGACCGCGACGGTCGACGTCCACGTGCCGGGCAGGACCCGGATCTCGTCGCCCGGCGCGGCCGCCGCCACCGCGTCGTCGACGGACCCGTACGGGCAGGTCGCGCAGACCGGGCGGACGGCGGCGGTCGCGACGCCCGACAGCAACAGCACGCCCATCACTCGAGCCTCGCAACGGGGAGCGCGCGGTAGAACCCGTTGATGCCACCCGCGCTGCAGGAAGCTTCCAACGACCATAACGGGCCAGCGGTCGTGGTCCCGTCGGCCGCGTCGAGCTCGAGCACCGTGCCCGCCGACGCGCACGTGGCGAGCACCGTCCCGGATGGCAAACGATACGCCGACCCTCGGTTCGCGCAGCGCATACCGGCCGGGCTCGACCACGTGCCACCGTCGTCGTCGACCAGCGTATACGCCTGCTCCATGGTCGCGACGCCAGCGACCTCGTCGAGGCCGATCGCCAACACACGCGTGTACGCGGCGCCGACGTTGTCGAGCATCAGGAGACGGCCGTCCACCCACTGTACGTGATGCTGCCCCGAGAACCGCGCCGCCCGGTTCGCGATGATCGAAGGATCGACCGATATCGGGGTCGCGAATGAGCTCCACGCGGCCTCGGTCGCGTGGAGCGTCCAGTCCACGACGCCGGCAGCCAGATCGATGCGGGCCACCTGGTCGAAGCCAGAGACCGACACGATCGCTGCCGGACCCGGCTCGATGTCGAACGCGTTCACGTGCGTGGTGTCGATCGGCGCGTCGGGGTCGCCGAGGGTCCCCGACCAATACGCCCCTTCACACCCGGGTGTCGGCGCCGCGGGGTCGAAGAACGGCCCCGGGTCGGTGTCGGGCCACCAGCCGTAGTCGTCGAGCCACCAGTCGGTGGTCGCGGCCCACGCGGGATCGTAACGACGGAACCCGTCGATCGCGTACCGCCGCTTGCCGAGGCAGCCGGACAGCCCGAGCGCGCCGTAGGACCACGCGTCTTCTTCGGCGAGGCCCACCCACGTCTGGCCACCTTCGCGCCGAAGCTCGTGATGGGGGCACGGCCCTTGCCCGAGCGTGCACTCCCCCGCCGCCCCGTAGTCGATGGTCCGCACGAGGGTGCCGTCGTAGGCGATCTCGTACAAGAAGCGCCGGTCGACCTGTACGAGCACGCCACCGCGGATGGTCTCGACAGCCGACACGAGGTCGCCCCCGCCGGGGAGCTCCTCGTACCAGACCACCTCGCCGTCGGCGTCCGCGATGATCAGCGTCTCGGGCGCGCCGCTGCACCCCATCGGCGCCAGCACGTAGCTCACCGTTTCGGCGCCGCCCGGCCGGGCCGCCGCGCGCAGCGTCAGGTCGTCGAACGGGGGCCCGGTCAGCGCTGGCGTGACGAAGGTGATGACCGACGAGCGCGCCGTGGCGCCGGTCACCGGGTCCGACGCCTCCGCGAACGCGCGGTAGGTGCGCGACGACCGCAGGCCCCACGCGGTGCGGGTGTGGCTGGTGCCCCGGCTCGACCACGGGGTCGGGGTCTGCGCGGCGGTGCCGTCCGGCCAGAACTTCACGCGCACCCGCGCCGGCGCGTCCGTGCTCGTCACGCAGTCGAAGCGCAACAGGTTGTCCGCCTGCACCGTGCAGACGGGCGACGCGACCGTGAGGGCAGCGGCGGTCAACGAGAGGGTCAACACCAACATGAAGAGGCCTCGCTACGTCGGAGTATGCCTCAGCCCTACGCGACGCGGACACCCGAGGATCACCGGCGTCGCGCCCGAGCCGCTACGGCTTCGTGTACACGACCTCGTCGACCACCGCGAGGGGCGCCGGGATCTCCCACGTGCCCATGCCCCACGTGCGCACCGCGATGGATCGGCCGTCGATCTCGACGGAGACGAACCCGTGCTCGGAGGGCGCGACGGTGTCGCCCGCCGGGACGTCAGGGAACGCGAGGACCTCGCGGTTGTCGCCTTCCCGGGTGCCCGCGAGCACCAGGTCGGCGAACGGGCGGCACCCGGCAGCCGGCAGCACGAGGTAGCCCGAGCCGTCGTCGCCGGTCGGGCCGTACAGCCCGCTCGGCGCGACCGCGGCGCTGTAGTCGACGGGCAAGAAGCGCTGCGCGAGGTGCTCGTGCGCGGCGAAGGTCCAGTCGACGAACCCATCGAAGTGGGACGTAATCTGCCGGTACTTCTTGGCTTGCGACGCGAACCGGGCCCCCGCGTCGTACGGCGGGTGGTGCATCGCCGTGAACACCCAGTCGTAGAGCGGGGCGCCACCGTCGATCGTAGCAAACAGCTCGGACTCCACCCAAGCTTCCTGGATGCCACCGCTTCGGATCGACGCCTCGTCCTCGGTGGAGATCGCGACGAATCGCATGTTGCCGAACGTGAACGCGTAGTAGTCCTCGGTGCCCGACGCCGCGGTCGGCACCTCGAAGTACCGGCGGTACGAGGTCGTGTCCGGGTTGGACTCGGTCCCCGGCGTGTCGTGGTTTCCGACGACGGGAAGCATCGGGACGCGCGCGAACAGGTCGCGGCCGCCGTGCAAGTACCGCCACCACAAGCCAGGACGATCGTCGCCCGCCATGTCGCCGGCGACGATCACGAACGAGGCGTCCGGCACCTCCGCCAACGCCGCGTTCGCGACCTCGGGCCACCGGTCGTCTTCCATGCCCTGATCCTGCATGTCCGCCATCGCGAGGAAGCGGTACCGGTCGACGCCGACGGGAGGCGTGGTGAAGGTGTACACCTCGGACGACCGCCCGGTGCCGTCGTGGACCTGGTAGGCGTAGGTGGTGTCGGGCTGCAGGTCGTCGAGCACGACGTGGTGCAGGTTGTCGACGGTGTCGCCGAGCGCGACGTACTGCAGGTCGGGCCACACGCCGTAGGTGACGATGCCGTGGCTGGTGGCGTCGGACTCCCACGTGACGACGATGCCCGTAGACGGGTCCGTGGCGTCCGTCCAGGTGAGGAACGGCCCGATGTACGGAAACACGATGCCGTGGTGGTACTCCAAGCCCCCGTTGTCGTCGACCACGCAGTCCGAAGGCGAATCGAAGGTCATGTGCGCGGCGTCCGCCTCCTCCGGCCACGTCACGGTCGCTTGCCAGAACGATCCCACGCGGGTCATGGGCACCCGGAGGAATCGATTGACCAGCCCCTCGGGGCTCAAGCTCGTCTCAGCGCCGTCGACCTCGAGCCGCCACCCGTTGAACCCGACGAGCAGATCCAACGACGGCGCGTCGACGAGCGCTCCACGATAGCGGATCGTGACGGTCTCTCCGGGCGCGGCGTCGGCCGGCGTCACCGAGACGTCGGCCGGAACCACGGGGTCGACCGCCACCGGCTCGAACGGCAAGACCGTGACCGCGCCGTCGATTCCCCGCTCGACCAGCGCCCTGCTGTGGGCCGTGACCTCGCAGGTCCAGAGCTCGCCCGCTTGCGGCAGGCCACGACCGATCGTGTCCCCCGGCAGGACGACGCTCCGACGGGGCCCATCGTACGCCTCGCCATCCACCGACCACGCGACGCTGTAGGTGACCGGGTCGCCGTCCGGGTCGACCGCGGGCGTCGCCAGCACGCACGTGAGCGGCGACACCAACGCGTGCGGATCCGGCGGATCGACCATCGCCTCCGGCATCGAGGGCGGCGCGTCGCCCACCATCACCGGGCTCCCGCCGCGCCAGATGGCGCCGCTACCGACGACCTCGACGAACACGGACCACCGGTCTCCACGGCTCGTCTCGGCGGCCGGGACCGTCGGCGTGGTCAAGTGTGGCTGAAGTACGCCGTCTTTGTACCAGCGCCACGTAGCGACGCCTCCGACGCTGTCGGACTCCGACGCGGTCAGGTCGTGCGTCGTGTCCGGCGACGCTGGCGTGATCGTGACCGTGGTCGACAGCTCGAGCGGCACCAGCATGGCCGACTCGCGGCCCACGCCGCCGGCGGCGCCCAACCCTTCGTCAGGCGCCCCGGAGCACCCGACCCCCATGACGACTGCTGACAAGAACAGCCCGATCACGACAACCCCCACGGGCGGGAGATTGCCCCAACGTCAAGGCCCCGTCAACTCTCGGGGTGGAAATTTTTCGACACCGCCGTCAGGGATCCAGCGTGTCGAGCGGGATGGCGCGGTAGAAATCCGGCGGACCAACGGGCCTTCCGTCGCACGTCACCGCCGCGTACCAGAGCGGGCCGTCCGTCCAGGTGCCGTCGTTGCGGTCCAGCTCAGCAACCGAGCCCAACGAAGCGCACGGCGCGAGCACGTGGCTGCCGTCTCCCATGTTGTACGCCGATCCAACCTGGGTGCAGGTGAGCGGGCGGGGGCTCACGTACGTCCCCCCGGAGTCGTCCACCATGGTGAACGCCTCTTGAAGGGTGGCCTGCATCGTGGCTTCATCGAACTTCACACGAATGACGCGTGTGTAGTTGGGAGTCTGTTGATTGTTGTACATCTGCATCGTGTCGTCCTCCCACGTGAAGATGTGGTGGAACCCGACGATGCTGGCGGTGTTGTTCGCCGTGATGGTCGGTGACACGTTGATCGGGACCGCGAAGTCGGAGTAGTCAGGATCGTCCGAGTGAAACTTCCACGCAGTCGTGCGGCTGGGCGCGTGTAGCTTCACCATCTGGTCCCAGTTGAAGTTCGACACCCACACGAACTCGTCGCGCACCCAGAACGTGTTGATGTGCGTGTAGTCGATCGGCGGCTTTCCTTCGTATTCGAGGGTGCCGTTCCACGAGTTCGGGCTGCACTTGGGGATCGGCACCGACGGATCGAAGTCGGGACCGAGGTCGAGGTCGGGCTCGTAGCCGAAGTCGGTGTCCATCTGCCACGCCTCGTCGACCGACCACGGGTCGTCGTCGTGCACAGAGGTGAAGCCATCGATGATGTACGCGGTCTTGTCCTCGCAGCCCGTCAGGCCCATCGCGTCGTAGGACTCGTAGTCGACGTGCGACGTCACCGCCCAGATGTGCTCGCCGTCCCGCACGATGTCGTGGTGCGGGCACGGACCGAGGCCCCGGGTGCACTCGCCGTTCGGCGCCATGTCGAGCTCGCGGAGCACGGTCCCGTCCAGGCTGATCTCGTGCAAGAACTCGTTGCCCACGATGCCGAGGAGGGTGCCCGTATCCGTCAGCGTGAACGCGGTGATCGACTCGTTGCCCGGCTTCTCGTACCAGACGACGTCCCCTTCGCGATCGATGATGACGTAGTTTTGCCCGATGCTCCCGCACGCGACGTTGAACAAGACGTAGTTGGTCCATGGGGAGCCGCCCGGCCGCGTGGACGTCCGGATGACCATGTCGTCGAACGGGGGGCCGAACTCCTCGTCCAGCGCGTCGGTCGTGAACACCCGGCTGGTCGGCGCCTCGTCCGTGGCCGACGCGACCGTGTAGCGGTAGCGGGTGCCCGGCTTGAGGCCCCAGATCGTGAACGAGTGGTCCGTCCCGGGCTCGCTGTACGCCGAGTAGCGGTAGTCGGTCGTGCCATCCAGCCAGAACTTGACCCGAACCCGATCCGAGGAGGTGGTCGCCGTGCACGTGTATCGGAGCACGTTGCCGACCTGCTCTACGCACCGAAAATCATCGTACGTCGTTGCGAACGCGACGCTGGGCAACGACACCATGACGCTCGTGAGCAACCAGAAGCGTGGCATGAACGGATCCTCGGATGACGCTACGTACCTCAGGCCGGCGCGAGGCGTCAAGCGGGCCCTCGCCGGCGCGTCGACTGGACCACCAGACCGGCGAGCCGCCAAGATCGTCCGAGGCGGCCTCCGTCACCGACGATCGACGATCAAGTGCTGATTTACGGCGATCGGACCCGGGAACTCGGTCACGGACGCGTCGGGCCAGATCACCCGCACCCTATCGATGGTGGTGAGGTCGGCGAGGCCGAAGTGCACGACGGCAGGCGCCGATGCCACGAACGACGTCCCGCCGGCGACCATCCATCGCCGCTGGGTCACGCCACCGGCCTCGATCTCGACACGCGCGCCGATGCCGAAGCGATTCATCCCGGTGGTGGACTGAAAGCGTACGGTCGCCCACGACTCCGGCCCACAACGCTGGTAGGCGATCGTCGCGGAGCCGTTCATGTCGCGCGCCACGAGGTCCAGCCACCCGTTCCCATCCATGTCGGTCACCACCAGGCCGCGGTGGTTGCCGATGTCGTCCCACCCCCACTCGTGGTGCTCGTTCATGAACACGCCGTCATCACCCTGGATCATCAACGAGTTGTTCTGGTCCAGCGGGTTGGTCGGCCCCTCGACGGTCATGATGGAGCCGGCGTTGATCGGGAGGTCGAGGTCCATGTCGTGGTCCAGGTCCTGGAACTCGAGGCCCCACGTCGCGTTCGACCCCTCGGCGCCGAGCGTGCGCAGGCCCCGCGCCGACTCCGACTGGTACCACGTCCCGTCGCCGAAGCTCTCGAGCAGCTTCATCGGTCCCCAGTTCGTGATCGCGAGGTCCGCGTCGCCGTCGTCGTTGACGTCTCCGAGGCCGATGCCCATCGCGCCGAGCGCGATCCCGGTGAGGGTCGGGTCCGACCAGTCTTCGAACGTGCCGAGCCCGTCGACGTTCCGGAAATAGCGGTTCGGAACCTCACTCCAGCCGCGATCGTTGGCCAGGTACAGGTCCATGAACCCGTCCCGATCGAGGTCGATCCACGCGACGACGAACGTGTAGGACCCCTGCTCGGACTCCGGCCACAGCTCGTTCACGAGCTCGAAGGTGCCGTCGCCCAGGTTCCGATACAGCTCGTTGTCGTCACCCCCGTCGAGCGGCTCCGGCGGCTCTTCTTCCGGATCGTGGTTGCCGATCGCGAGGTCGAGGTCACCGTCGCCGTCCATGTCGCCGAACGCCCCGCCGATGGATGCAGCCGGGAAGCCGTCGAGCTGGCCCGCGCGCGCGGTGAGCACGCCGCCGTCGTTGATCAACAGCGCGTTCGCCCCGTCGCGGTTGAACAACGCGAGATCGAGGTCGCCGTCGCCGTCCACGTCGGCGGCGGTCGCCGACTCGGTGTCGGCGTCGTGCGCGGCGTCGGCCACGAGGCGGGTCGCCGACTCGTCGACGAACGTGCCGTCCGCCTGGCCCACGAACAAGCGGTCGGGGCCGAACATCGGCAAGTAGATGTCGAGCCGCCCGTCGCCGGTGAGGTCCGCGACCGTGACGCCCATGCCGGACACCGGGGCCACGGTGCTCGGCCACCGCTCCCCCACCGTCTGGTTGTTCCAGCTCGAACCCAGGTTCGGACGGAACAACGGACCGAGTGACGCCCGCTCGTCGGGCGCCGCGCAGACCACCGCGCCCGGCTGGACCAACGACAAGGTCTCGCCGGTCGTGTCGGTGTCGGTGTCCGTGTCCGTGTCCGTGTCCGTGTCGGCGTCCGTGTCGGCGTCCGTGTCGACGTCGGTATCGGCGTCCGTATCGGCGTCCGTGTCGGCGTCGGTGTCGGTGTCGGCGTCCGCGTCGGTGTCCGTGGCCGGCGGGTTGGACTCGTCCGGGCTCCCTTTGCACGCCCCGAGCGCGACGCCCACGGCCATCCAGACGACCAGCGAACGAAACGGCGCGCCAAACGAACGCGATCGGGTAGCCAGCATCGATGTCTCCTGGAGTCACGACTAACGCATGGTACGCGCGCCGTCCGCTGGTGGTTACGCGCCCTCCCGAGCCGCCGGTGTCGCCGCAGCCGATCCACGTCGGCCCGACCTGCGCAACCCGGCAAGGAGCCGCCCGACGCGTCGGTGTTTCAGCGATGAAACGGCGCCCCGGCGTACGCCCCACCACCGGCCGCCCGCGTGGCCCCGCCCGGGCGGCTCGGATAAGGCGACGCCGGGGGGAAACCTGCGACCTCACCTCTACTTATGGGCGCTGTTCGCGGGATGTGCTCGGCTGCCCGACGATTTCGCGGTCACCATCGGGCCCGACGCCCCGACGACCCGAGACGACCTGTACGCGACCGTTGATGGCCCCACCGATGCATCCGTCACGTATCGCTTCGCGTGGACGGTCGACGGCGTCGCGGTCGCGGATCAGGGCGGCAAGGTGCTCCCCGCCGCGCTCACCGAGGCCGGCCAGACCTGGGCCGTCCAAGTCGTGGCGGTTCGTGGGAACAAAGAGGGCGAGCCCCGCGGCGCCGTCGTCACGATCGAGAACAGCGCGCCGTCCGTCGCCTCGGTGTCGTTGCCGTCGCTCCTGACGGAAGGCGTCGCGGCGACCGCCACCGCCACCTTCGAAGACGCCGACGGCGACGCCGTGACGCCGTCGTGGGTCTGGACAGCGGACGGCGTGCCGATCGTCGGCGTGACCACCGACACCCTGCCCGAGTGGGCGCACCGCAACGGCCAGACGATCCAGGTACAGGTCACGCCCAACGACGGCCAGTCGGACGGGCCCGTCAAGAAGTCGGACCCGAGGGTCGTCGGCGTCCCGAATCCCGTTTACCCGGGCTACGGCTTCGAGACGCTCGTCGACCTCGGGCCCGCGTATCGGCCGTCCGACCT
This sequence comes from uncultured Pseudomonadota bacterium, assembly GCA_903897935.1. Lineage (GTDB taxonomy): Bacteria > Myxococcota_A > UBA796 > UBA796 > CAIUDO01. The sequence goes on along the minus strand of CAIUDO010000107.1, from coordinate 4,224 downwards.
CTCAGAGCTCCCGGACGGGCGCTTGCTGGTCTCCGGGCTCGAGTGCGGCGTCACCCTGTACGATCCATTCGCCGATCAGGTCGTCGCGCAGGTGGACGTGTTCGACTACCCGGGTGACTGCGTGGCGATCGCGGTCCACCCCTACTTCGGCGACGGCGTACACGACACGGTGTACGTCTGGCGCAACATGGCCACGGAGCTGTGGCGCTTCACCGTGCAGCTCGAGCCATCGTTCGAGCTCGTGAACGGCGAGCTGATGTTCCGGGCCCTCGAGGACGAGGAGCTGTCGGACGGGCACGCGGGCGGCGATCTGCTCTGGTGGAGCGGTGAGACCGAGCAGCCGGCGCTGTACGTGACCATCGGGAACGGCAACCCGGAGGCCGGGCAGGACCCGAGCACCCCGCTCGGCTCGATGGTGGCGTTCGCCGAGGATCCGGCGACCGGCGCGCTGGTGCCCGCGCTCGCCGATCCGCCCTTCACGAACCCGCTGAACGCCGCCAAAGGGGTGCGCAACCCGTGGCGTCTCGCCGATTGTGGTCCCACGATCTGCATGGCGGACGTCGCGCGCGACGACTACGAAGAGCTCGACATCTACGCCGGTTCTCCGGCCAACTTCGGCTGGTCCGCCGTCGAGGGGGTCCCCAACGATCCGCTGTACATCGATCCCGAGTGGGTCTATCACCACGACGACGCGTGGCTCGTCGCCGAAGACTCCGACAACGCCGGCATCCCGGACACCATGAACGTGATCTGGGTGGGCGACCGGCTCTCCTCCACGGTGTTCGACGCCGACCTCGCGGGGGGGCTGCTCGTCGGTGACCACTACGACGGGTGGATCCGCCTGTTCGAGCTCGACCCCAGCGGTCACCTCACCGGCGAGAGCCGTCATGTGGCCCACCTCCGGTACGTCACCGCGATGATCGAAGGCTCGGACGGGCGCGTGTACGCGGCGGATCTGTCGGGCACCCTCCGCCGGATGGTCCCCCGCACGCAGGTCCCGGCCGCCGACGTGCCGGGCGCGCCGCTTTCGTTGACGACCTACTACGATCCGAGCATGCCGTCGTGGCCGTTCGAGATCCGGCACCCGCTGTGGAGCAACGGGTCGGGCAAGGACCGCCTCTTGCAGCTCCCCGACGGCGCCCGCATCGACAACACCGATCCGAACCAGTGGGTGTTCCCGGTCGGGACCCGCCTTTGGAAGACCTTCTTCGTCGAAGAGGTCGCGATCGAGACCCGCGTGCTCGAGCGTCGGGAAGAAGGCTGGGTGACGGGCACGTACCAGTACGCCGACGACGGTGAGGCCTACTTCACCGAGGGGTACAACGTCCACGTCGACACGCCGTCCGGGGCGTACACCATCCCGTCGATCGCGTCGTGCGAGGAGTGCCACGCCGGCAGCCGCGGCAAGGACTTCCCGCTCGGGTTGACGGCGTTCCAGCTCGGTGATGACGGGTTGGTCGCGCTCCAGGACGCGCTGCTGCTCCCGCAGGGCGACGCGCCGGAGGTCGACGGCGACGCGCTAACCACCGACGCCCGCGGGTACCTGCACGGCAACTGTGCGTATTGTCACAACCCAGAGGGGCGGGTCACCGACCTGGTCTCGATCGGCCTTGATTTCCGGTTTGATACGCCGGTCGACGAGATGGCCGCGGTGGGCGTCGAGGCGCAGTTCTTGGCGCAGCCCGGCGCACCGTACATCATCCAGGCCGGCAACCCGGACGAGTCCGCGCTGATTCAGGTGTTGGAGAAAGGGATCATGCCCCCGGTCGGGCTGTGGTCGCCCGACACCGAGCAGATCTCCGACCTCCGCGACTGGATCTCGACGCTCTGAGGCGGCCGCCAGCGCCTCACCACGCGCTCACGCCGTACGCCCCGATGTCGCTGCGGGTGCCCGCGGCGTCGGTCAGCGTCGGATCACCCGCGTCGATCAGGCCGGAGCCCGCGGCGAGCGACAGGTCCCAGTCGGCAGCGTCCACCGACGACGTGTCGACGTAGCGCGGCGGGACCGAGATGGTGCCGCTCGTCCCGACCGGATCGTCCGCGAAGCCACCGTACTCCGGCGACGAGTTGCCATACAGGTTGCAGTAGTCCCAGGTCTCGACGAGCGGGAGCAGATCGTAGTAGATGGCGCCACCGCTCTCGAACGTGTCGGCGTCCAGCGTGTTGTTCGACACGTCGACGTTCCGCATCTGCACGAGGGCGTTGCTGCCGAGCACGAACGCCGCGCCCGACGCCCAATCGGGCAACAACGAGCCGCCGAGCAGCGCGTTGCCGGTGACGCTCGCGTTCGTGACCCGGACGGTCGGGCTGGAGGTGGCGTGGATCGCCGCCCCTTGCAGCAGCGCCGCGCCGTGGGTGTTGCGCTCCGACGAGCGGACCACGTTGCCGGCGATCACGAGCTCGGTGGCCTCCAGGACGCCGTACGCCCCGATGTAGACGCCCGCGCCATAGCCGAGGTACGTCGTCCACAGCTCGTTGCCGATCACGCGGATCCGCCGCCCCGCGAGCGCGCCGCCCGACAAGTAGACGCCCGCCCCGAAGCCGTCCCCGTCGTCGATCGAGCCCGTGGTGTCGCCGACGTTGCCGATCACGTCGAGGCCGTCGACGTCGAGGAACGCGCTCGTGCCGTACAAGCCGACCCCGGAGACCGTCGTCCACTCGGCGGCGCCGTCGTTCTGGATGCGGTTGCCTTCGATCACGACGTCGGTCATCACGACGTTCGACAACGACAGGTACGCGCCTACGCCGGAGCCGCTGACGATGCCGGTGATGCTGGTCTCGGGGATCGCGAGGTTGTCGTGGATCCACACGTCGCGCAGCTCGAAGTCCGAGTAGCTGGCGTACAGCCCGACCCCGAGGCAACTGAACGACGAGTCGCAGAGGTTGCCGGTGATCTCTACGTCTTCGACGAGCCCCTCGAAGTGCAGGAGGTCGAGCCCACCGCCGGTCGACCCCTCGCCGCCGGTCAGGGTGAGCCCGGCGAGGTAGCTGTTCGCCGCGTGGTTCCAGGTCAGGGTCGTGTCGCCGCCGCCGTCGATGATGGTGACGCCCGGCCCGGCGCCCTCGATCGTCAGCCGCCGGGACGTCGGCAGGAGGTCCTCCCGCCACGTGCCAGGTCCCACGCACACCGCCGCGCCTGGCGCCGCGGCGGCCACCGCGCTCGAGATCGTGGCGTAGGCGCGCGGCACCGCGAGCTCGGTGAACGCGCCGTTGCAGTCGTTGTCGGCCCCGTCGCACGCCTCGGGCGCGCCCGGGTACGTGCGCCGGTCGCTGTCGTCGCAGTCCGTCGCGTCGTCGACGCCGAGCGCGGGGTCGCAGGTGCGCACCGTCGACGCCGCGTCGCCGAACCCGTCGCCGTCGGCGTCCGGGTGGCGCTCGGTCGCGGCGCCGACGTCGGGGTCGGCGTCGTCGCAGTCGGTGTCGGAGGCGGCGTAGCCGGACGGGCGCGCGCACGCCTCGGTCACCCCGAGCGCGCTGCCGATCCCGTCGCGGTCGGCGTCGACGAACCAGACGCCGGGCCCGCCGATCGCCGCCGACGCGTCGTCACAGTCCGCGGCGTTGTCGACGTGGTCGATGGGCGCCACGCACCGCGCTTCGGCGTCCCCAGCGTCGCCGAGCCCGTCGTGATCGGCGTCGTGGAACCAGGTGTCCGCCGACGCGGGGTCGAGGCCGGGATCGGCGTCATCGACGAGACCATCGCAGTCTTCGTCGTCGCCGTCGCACGCCTCGACCGCGCCGGGGAACGCGGTGGGATCGAAGTCGTCGCAGTCGGCGCTCGACGCCACGAAGCCGGGGGGCGGGGCGCACGCGACGAACGAGAAGGCGCCTCCGACGCCGTCGAAGTCGGCGTCGGCGTACCAGGTGGCGGCGTCGGACGCGTGATCGTCCACGACGCCGTCGCAGTCTTCGTCGCGACCGTCGCACCACTCGGCGCCGCCGGGGTGGACGTCGGCGGCGCCGTCATCGCAGTCGCCCCCCAACGCGACGTGGCCCGGCGGCGGCGCGCAGGCGTCGACGGCGCTGGCGTCGTCGCCGAACCCGTCGCCGTCGCCGTCGACGAACCACGGATCGGTGGGCGCTCCGTCGTCGACGAGGCCGTCGCAGTCGTCGTCATCGCCGTCACACGCCTCGGCGGCGCCGGGGTTGGTGTCGGGGTCGAGGTCGTCGCAGTCGCCCCCCGCCGCGACGTAGAACGGCGGCGCCTCACACGCGGTGACCGCGACG